>CAZQIP010000179.1:0-3947 GCA_964593655.1 uncultured bacterium
CGCCTGTAAAGAATGATCACCCGATACTGAGGTCTCATGCACTCCACACGCATGATACGTTGGAGACGGCGGTGGCGTGGGTGTCGGGGTAGGGGGAGGGGAAACAATCGGATTCTCTGATGGCGGCGTGCTATCCGATGGCGGCGTGCTACCGCCACTGATGTGATTATCCGCATTCCAGCAGTCCGGACTCGTATCCCCATTGCAATTGTAGTAATAGCCTCGGCAATTGGTCTTCCACAGATTTTCCAAAGTGCCTTTGACCGTCTCATTGCAAGGGGTCCAATGACTCCGGATCTCATTCGACTTATTTTTAAACCACGTCCTGCATCCACCACCACATAGGACTTTATGATAAAAATCATACGGACATTCAGAACGCGAATCATCAGGACAATTCCAATAGATGGCCGGATTTGGCGGTACAAGGACACCCCTCTTGTAATGTGGAATGTTACACGTCACCTTGTGGTTGTTTTCAGACATCGACACAATACTGGAAAGACCATATACGGACGCACTATACGAGATCGAACAATTCGGATTACTGCAATTCACCGACAGATTCGTATCAGGACTACCACCTCCCGACGGGATTTTGCCTTTTGGTGTCGGATCAACATCATTTGATGGGGTGGTGTCGCTGTCATTAAAAGCGATGATATGAGACACATAATGACTATACGCAGTCTCCATCCGACTCTTATCCTGCGAGACGACAGCTTCCTTCTTCTGAATATCAAGCGTCTTGTTGACAAGTGCCTTCTGCAAAGAGACATGATCCGCATACGAGATCGCCATTTTCGCCGCGTTTTTCGCAGAGTCTTTGATGTTCTGACTGATGAACACACTCGTCGGAATCGCATCTGACGCTAACTCCAACGCCTCTTTATACATCGTACTCTTATTCGAGTTATAAGAAACCGTCAACGCAGCACGCCCCGCATCTAAAACGATCAGTTGCACCCATTCAATAATATAGTCATCCTTCGCTGAGTCGAAATCAGTATAAGCCTTATTCGCCTGTGGCAGCGTATCGGTGCTTCCTTTTATGATCTGATTGGCAATAAGAACCGTAGAGACCATTGCTAAAAAGACAACACTCAAAATCAGGAGAGTTGTCAAAGTCTGGCGAACAGATTGTTTCATCACCATAAATTACTCCTTTTAGCGTGTTCTCTCAAAGAAATCATCTACGAATTCCGCTTTGCGCTTACGGAATTCTTCTTCGGTTATACGACCACTGACCAACTCCTTCGTCAAATCCAACGAAATCTGTTCAAAGGCACCTTCCCTTATCTGTTCATGACGCACATAAGCTATCGCCTCCATTTTGAGTTTTGCAGGGGATACCCCTTCGTAATCTGGTAGTGCCTTTAGGAAACTATACCGAGTGCGTTCTTCAGGTGTCAGTGGACGATCATAATGATATGTCATGCCATCACTGTATGGCACAGAAAACGGAGGAATATCGTCAGGGTCAATATCATCTGACGTTTCTGGAAGTCCAGAGATGTCGGGTACAGCGGATTGCTGCGCGCTCTCAGTTGGCTGCTCCACCGGTTCATGCGGTCCCTCGTGCCAAGTGCCATCGGCGTGGATATGTCCACCTTGCGAGGTATCCCCTTCTGGCACTTCTGCCTTCGGTTGTTGGGTCGGTTTCTCTATGGGTTCAACAGGCTTGTAAATCACAATCGGGTCTTTCGGTGGCTGCGTCGCGAGCAGGTAAAGCCCCACGCCTGCTATTGCTACCAGAAACACCGACAGCGGTATCCAGTATTTTCGGATAAACATTTCATTTCTCCTTTGTTCTTCGTCCGTGTTTATCGCCTGTCCGCGTCCGGACAGAGCATCGGTTGACACGGCGGGGGTTCTTGTTGAGGTTGACAGATTTCGGGACTTCGGCGACACGGGGTCTGTGCCGCATTTTTTACGCGCACGGCATAACCAAACGTCGCCAGAAGTAGAAAGAGAACAACAGGGATCCATCGCAAAACGCGGTCTTGCATCAGTCAGGCACTCCTTCCTAAGCGGGTGCCGGTCCCTATGAGAATATAACGGACAACGTCCCTTAAAGCTTCCCGACCCAATGCGCGCCATGGGTGAGCCGCTGCCTGAAAAGGTAAAGCAGCGACTAAAAACAGTAAAATCAAAATACAAGATAAAGCCTTAAGAATCATTTTACACCACGCTTTACTTTTTTTCAAAAAAATAAATCAATAGGTAACCGAGACACAACGCGAATGAGATAACAGGGTTATTTATCTGTTCCGTCCTTTTACATGAGCGAAACTTTGCTGCTTTGAAACCTGTTCACTCATTTAATTGCTTATCCGGTATCGCGTACCCATTAATATGTGCTGAAAACACGAAAGTGTCATTTTTTTTTTTACGTCGTGTGCTTGTGCATCTTCGCGAGCGCGGCTTTTTCTACTTTCGCAACCCAATCATGGGAACGCCCTAACCGTTTTCCGACAGCACGGAGGCTCATCTCAACCCCATCATCGAACCCAGAGCGGAGACGAATCACTTCACGTTCTACCTCAGAAAGTTGAGACAAGAGGTGTTCAACTGATACCCGGGTTTCAATCTCGGCAAATCCCGGATCAATGCTGCCAACCGTATCCACCAGCATCAGGGCATCCTCCGAGTCCGATAGAGGGGCATCAAGACTTTCGACGGTGTATTCCGCGCATTCACGCAAAAAGGAAACTTCACCCTCCGATAGGTTCATCGCCGCTGCGATATCCGCATTTGTCGCGCCTTCTCCGAGCCGTCTGAGTGCCCGGCAAAACTGATTCACGGTGCGTCGCAATGGACTTGGCAGATGCAAAAGTCTCTGATTCTTGTTGAGATAACAGAGGATTTCACCGAGAATAAAATGGTGAGCAAACGTGGCGAGCCTGCCACGGATAGGATCATATTTATTAATAGCCTTGATGAGACCTACCACGCCCTGATTGAAGCAATCTTTCACATCAACGCCATAGTCTTTAAAACGGAAGGCAATCGACTTAACGAGGGGTAGGTGAGACAGGATGAGCCGGTCGCGTGCTTCCGGCGACCCGTCACAGACGAGGGCATCCTCCTCTTCGGCAGACAATAGGACCGTGGTGGCAATAAAACGGTTTAGGGATGCATAAAGCCTATCAGGTTGAGAAATGTCACGTTCTGTTTTCATGACTCACTCCTTGCCCATTCGCAAGAAACTTGCAAACTGGGTCCTACGCCAACGTGAGTTTGATAAATAAATGAAGGATTCTTTTCTATAAAGAGAATCCTTTTCGGATCAATGAAGTCGTCAACTTTTTACCATGCATGTCGCAGATTGATTTATAGTGCCTTTTACTTTAATTATAAGAATGAAATCGGAAAAGTTAAGGGTAAAGGTCATATTTTTTCGGAATTTCACGAAAAATATACGCTTGCTGTCTCACGGTGCAATGAGGTGGGTAGATTAGGTGGATCATAAGTGTCAATTTAGCGATTTTTTGATAGCATTTTAGCATAAACGATATAAACAGGTTTCCGCCCTTACACGGAAACCGAGAAGACCGAGGAAGCGAGTTTCTATAAACATTCTGAAGAAACACCCAAGCAAATAAACCCTACGGGACTCAAGAGGTTTTTGAAGTCTTCAAGGTTTTCGCGTCGTATCCGGTTCGGTACGGGGGCCAGGGTCCGGGAAACCTCGCGACGCGGTTCAGGGAAGGTTCTCACTTTGACGGGTTCAGGGTCACGGACACCCACAGGCGCGAGGCGCGGACGCGAGAAAACGCACTACAACGACAATCGCCAGTAAGATGAACGCGCCAGCCATCAAAAGACCACTGACGCGTTTGTTAAAAAGGGTTGATTCTGTTTCGGACATCGAGAGAAGAATCTGCCTACTGCGCCCAACACTTCAAACCGTTTCGTTTCCGATACGGCTTATTGCAGACAGGGGC
>CAZQIP010000180.1:0-28104 GCA_964593655.1 uncultured bacterium
CTTCTATCAATGGCAGAGAGCCTGCTAAATTCCAAAGATAAAATTCAGGCGGCAAATCGTATTGACCTTGACAACGGCGAAAAAACCGGAGTCCCCGCGCCTCTCATGGAACGCCTCTTGATAGACGACAAAAAAATGGAACGGATGGTGGACAACCTCCGCCAAGTCGCCGCACTCCCCGATCCAATCGGTGCTACCATCAGTATGGGGGAACGCCCGAATGGACTCAAGATCGGCACAGTCCGTGTGCCTATCGGAGTCGTCGCCGTGGTCTATGAATCTCGACCCGACGTGACTGTTGAAGTCTCGGCACTCTGTATCAAATCCGGGAACGGCGTTATCCTCCGAGGCGGTTCTGAGGCGATCCACTCCAACGCAACACTTGCTCGTATATTGAGCGATACCGCCGCCGCAGAGGGTGTCCCAGACGCAATCCAATTCGTTGATACTACTGATCGGCAGGCAGTCTACGAACTCATCGGTCTACCAGACTATGTTGACCTCGTCATTCCGCGCGGTAGCAACGCATTCGTCCAACGTTTGATGAAAGAATCCGATGTACCGGTACTCGGACATGCCGACGGCATCTGCCACATCTATGTCGATAAAGCCGCCGACCTCGAAATGGCAAACAATATCTGTATGAATGCGAAGGTTGGGTACAAAGTCGCCGTCTGTAACGCCTTAGAAACACTCCTCGTCCACGCCGATACTGCCGAGAAATTCCTTCCCGCTTTCTGTGAGACGCTACAGGACTCGGATGTTGAAATCCGTGGATGCGAACGGACACAGCAGCTTTATCCTGCTGCTAAAACTGCAACTGAAGAAGACTGGCGGACAGAATACCTTGACTACATCTTATCCATCCGCGTCGTGAACGACATAGAAACAGCGATTGACCACATAGAAACTTACGGGTCGCACCATTCCGACGCGATTATCACCGAAAGCTA
Source organism: uncultured bacterium (assembly GCA_964593655.1). Taxonomy (GTDB): domain Bacteria; phylum Poribacteria; class WGA-4E; order WGA-4E; family WGA-3G; genus WGA-3G. Next base: position 954 of record CAZQIP010000180.1, read on the forward strand.
CAGCACAGCACAACGCTTCCTCAAAGAGGTGGATTCCGCAGCGGTCTACGTCAACGCCAGCACTGTCTTCACCGACGGCTATGAATTCGGGTTAGGTGCCGAAGTCGGCATTAGCACGCAGAAACTCCACTCCCGCGGTCCGATGGGGCTTGAAGGGTTGACGACTTATAAATATATCGTCTACGGAGACGGTCAAGTCCGTGAATAGGAGCACACCACGCTCTCCTAATGCAGTCCATTACCGGAGAAAATCATGGCAACTCCTGCAGTACAAACACGCCTTACACCCGAAGAATACATCGCTTTTGAACGCAAAGCACCTCCAGACTCAGAGATAATCAGGTATGAGTACTTAAATGGTGAATTGATCGCGATGTCTGGCGCGAGTCGAGCGCATAATCTGATTACAGGTAATATCGTTGGTGAGCTCCACAATCTATTAAAAAGCAGCGAATGTGAAACCTATGCGAACGCTATGCGGGTGAGTGCTCCCCTCACTTCGTCTTACTTCTACCCGGATGTCGTTGTGGTTTGTGAAGAACCCCGTTTTGAAGATGATGTTTTTGATATACTCCTTAACCCCACTATCCTCGTAGAAGTCCTCTCTCCTTCAACTGAGGCTTATGAGCGTGGCGAAAAATTCAGTCATTACCGACACCTCGCGTCGTTGCAGGAATACATCCTCGTTTCCCAAGACAAGGTACTTGTTGAACGTTACCGCCGTCCCAACAAACATGAGACTGCACCCGTTACTGCGCAAGACTGGATTTTCACGGCTTTCCAAGCCTTTGAGGATATTTTGTCACTCACCTCCATCCAATGCGAACTGCCCTTGCAGGAAATCTACGAACGCGTTACATTTCCTGATTAGAGCTGCCCTGTAGAGGTTATGTCCCTATCATGCCTAAACAAAACTCCGACGAAAAGTAGAAATTGACCCCATCATTAAAATAAATTTGACTTTTTTTTCCCAAAAATGTAATATAATTATAGCAATCTGCAGGCATAATATTAGGGCAGTACGGAAAGGCTTCGGTTTTGACCTGCCGACAATATTCCATTACAGAACCGTAAATCTGTCAATTTTAGGAGGAAACCATGAAAAAATGGCATCTCTCAACCATAGTTTTCGGATTCACACTGAGTCTACTTTTAATGTTCGCATTGGTGATTCAAACGCCAGCCGAGACCCGAGGGTCTGAGTTAGAAGGTGGTTTACAAATCTGGATTGATGTAGGAACAGAACCGAGTCATCGCGAAGGGGAAGATACCTTCAAACTCGGCAAAGATGATTCTTTGGCGCAAGACTTTTTGGCTGGCACAGCAAAAGCACAAAACGACGGCTCAGATATCGGCGGTCCCGCAATCGGTGACGATGTGGTCATTGCACTTGCTGGTAGTGTTGGTAGCGCATTCATCGAATATAATTTCGATAGTCCTATAGCTGGAGACGCGTTTATCTACTGCCGTGTCGGAGATACCCGAGGCGGCGGGCAGTCCATGTTTGTCGTTCTTAACAGTGAAGATCATGAGGGAGACGGATTGATTATTGATACACCCGGCAATTGGGCGTGGGCTACCGGTAGAGATAATACAACCAAGTCTCCAACGCAAGCAGTTGTAGGCGAAAATACCATCCGTATTGTCCCACGCGAAGCCGACACAAACAGAGAAACACTGATGGATATCATCATGATTTCTTCAACAGATTTCGAGCCAAACGATGATATGTTCAAAAACGCTTCACCGTTGGGCGGCGACCCAACGCCTGTTGAACCTGTGGATAAGTTGGCAACAACGTGGGGAGCGATCAAGCATCGTTTTTAGTCCTGTCACATTACGAGTTACCCTGGGCTTACGTCCTCAATTTCCTTGAGGTGCGCTTTGCAAGTGGCACGCTTCCAGCAGAAGTACAGTTGCAAAACGCGCCTACACATAACAGCACCTGTATAAATCCAATAAATATGTCTATTTTCTGCTTGTAGTGGCAAAATTGAGAAACTTGATGAATTGTACGACTATAAGCAAACATCAAGGAGGGATAACCGTGAGGCGAGCAAATCTATCAATTAAGTTCTTTATCACCGTAATTAGCCTATTTTTGCCGATGTTGTTCGTACTGCCGACCTCAGCCGTAAAGGAATGGCGCGAATCAAACCTTGAGAGAGGATGGCAAATCTGGATCTCAGCCATAGACTTTGACAAGAGTGAAATCATTAGAACCGGCGACCAAGAAAAAAAATTGGCGGGTGCCTCAGAAGAACCGTGGTTAGCCAAAGATATTCTGATCGCGAAAGTGGCTCAGGGGTTCGCAGACTACACATTTGAAAGCCCGGTAGCAGGAAAGGCATACATCTGGGGACGCGTCGCTGATTTCCGAGGCGGTGGGCAGTCATGGTACATCGTCCTTAATAGTGACCTCATCGCTGATGCCGGCGACAGTCTGATCATTGACACACAAGGCCCCGTATGGATATGGCGTGGCGGTAGAGATATACCCGAATCAAAGTCCCCAACAGATTTAAAAAAAGGCACTAACACCGTCCGCATTCAACCGAGAGAAGCTGCTGCGGGTATCGAGGCTCTGTTTGATGTCTTTATGATTTCAAGCGAGCCATTTCAACCTACGAATGAGGATTACGAGAAGGCAAGAGAAGGATTACCCGTTGAACCAGCAGATAAACTCGCAATCACATGGGGTGCTATCAAAAATCACCCCTAAAGAACTGACAAACTAACAGAGTTGGTACACCTCGGTAAACGGTGTCCCAACTCTGTCTACGCCAAGCACGCCTTTCAGTCACTTCATGCCAAATAACGCCTCCCAAACAGAACCCTCTATTCTCAAAAATATCCTCGTTATTACCCCACTTAGCCTGATCGGACATGCCGGCACACTTCTCATCTATATCGTTCTCGCCACTTGGTTCGGTGCTCCAGCGGAGATGGATTTTATCTACTATTATTGGGGGATCGCTCTATTCGTTATTCAGCTGCTCAGTGCCGCCTCCGCCTATTCTGTCCTTGTGCCTTTGTTAGCCGAAGCCCGCGCAAAAGGTGAAACGGAAGCACAACGCTGTGTACAATCCATTTTTTCCCGTTATATCACAACAATGCCATGGCTCTGCTGTCTCCTCGTCGCCATTTCGTGGACAATCTCCCAACGCTTTTTACCAAATGCTGAACTCTCGTCTGTTGCCACAATCGGCATCGTGTGCGGGTTCCTCTGTTTCACGATTATTGCATCACTGCGTTGGATGCTCAAGGCGATATTAGACACTTATCAAGCATTTCAAGTGTCCATTATTGTGCAAGGGCTCAGTGCTGCACTTGTCATTGGGATTATCTACCTATGTAAGCCATCTCTAACTTGGTTCAGTATACCGCTCGCGCTGATCCTCGGTGAACTTTTTCAAGTGATCGTTTTGTTCCCGCGATGCTGTGCTATTCTGAATTTGCGAGCGCGGCACCTAAAACTGGATTTACAAAGTACACCTTACACCAAACAGTTCTTGCACCAATGTCTACTTATGATGGGCGCGGCGATTGCCGATGGGTTAAATCCGGTCGTCGATAGAGGGATGGCAAGCACATTAGGAGCAAGTTCTGTCTCGAAACTTGATTACGCACTCCGCTTGTGTGCAATTCCTGAAAGGCTCACTGGTGGAGCACTCCCTGTTCTACTTTCGCATTGGGCAAAGATCTTTTCATCTGAGTCGCAAGCAGAAAATGGCTCAACCACCAACGGAACGCAACTACAACGAAGTGTTTGGCACGGTGTTATTGTGCTACTGATACTGATGGTGCCTTTCTTGACGGGTTTTTATCTTCTCCGGGAAAACATCGTCTCGGTTTTGTATGGACAGGGCAAATTGTCTGAGGTGGCACAGTTTCATATCGCTTCACTGCTCGGCATCTATCTGTTGGGAATGCTGCCGCGTTTAATTAGCAGGCTACTCATCCGCGCGCATCTGGCACGTCAAGCACACAGAACTGTTTTCACAGCAACCCTGATCAGGCTTATCCTAAATCCGGTTCTTAATTGGTTGTTTATGCGGTATTGGGGGTTAGAGGGGGTCGCTTGGTCAACAGCGTTGTTGTCTTATCCGATTTTTGCGTATATCGCGATCACATTTTGGCGGGGTCAAAGGAAGCAAACTAAACCATAGCGAAGCGTTCCGGGTAGTTTGACGTAATGCCTTGCACACCGAACGCCTTCATTTCACGCATCCGAGCAAGGTCATCCACGGTCCAACACCACAGCGCGATGCCGCGCCGCCGGACTTCATAAGCGAATTCCGCCGTGATTAACTCGTGATTGACATTCAGCAAACTACTACCGAGCTGCCCTAATTGCTGGCACAACCGAACAGGAGATATCTGTTCATCGCGATTCCCAATGAGCCATCCGGTTGCAATGCAAGGTTCTAATGCCCGGATAGTTTGTAAAACCGCGGTATGAAAGGAGATAACAACGGTGAAATCCAGCGTCCCTGTTTCATGAATTTTCGCGACAACCGCCTCGGCTATCAGTGGATCTTTGATCTCCAGAACAGCAATCGTCTCTTTTCCGATGCATGCCAACGCCTCTGTAAGCGTCGGCACCGATTCACCCGCAAATTCGGCATCAAACCACCCGCCAGCATCGGCACTTTGAATCGTTTCTAAAGTGGTTTCGTTGATACGCCCGTGGCGGTCCGTCGTCCGATCTAAGGTAGCATCGTGTATGACGACAATCTCACCGTCAGCGGTGCCGTGCAGGTCAAGTTCAACGGCATCCACACCGATTTCAATTGCGCTTTTGAATGCCGCGAGTGTATTTTCCGGTGCGCGTCCTGATGCGCCACGGTGCGCAATCCGAATCCACGATCTCATGATGTCTCATCTCCTGTCGCGCCTATTCAACATCGGTACGATTACTCTGCTTAATTTTCTTTAAAAGTGTCGTTCGACTCATGCCGAGCAATTCAGCTGTCTTGCTATGATTGCCCGAAAATTCATCAAGTACGAGTTCAATTAATGCCTTATCCAGAGCAGCGACGACCTCTTCGTAAAGCCCTTGTTTCCCCTGCGCGATTGCTTCTCTTGTGGTATCTTGCAAAATGGATTTGAGAGAAATCTCTAATTGCGAACCGTCAGTAGGACTTATCTCGCTGCCTATGCGAATTTCTGGGGGTAGGTCGTCCGGAAGAATGACATCCGCGCGGGAGAGTGCTGCTGCGCTTCTGAGACAGTTCTCTAACTCCCGAACATTGCCGGGCCAGGCATAGTCTTGTAGCAGTTTCATCCCTTCTTCAGAGATACCGCGAATCGGTTTGCCAAACTCCTCTTGGATGAGTTGTAGAAAGTGTGTAACGAGCAATGAAATGTCCTCTTGCCGTTCCCGCAACGGTGGGAGATGGAGTGCGATACGTCTGAAACGGTAGTAGAGGTCCTCACGGAATTGCCCCCGTTTTACCATTTCGCCAAGTTCTTGGTTCGTGGCGGCGATAACGCGGACATCCACTTTAAGGGTGCGCGTCCCACCTAACCGCTCAATTTCTTGCGTCTGTAAAGCACGGAGCAGCTTCACCTGTAGTGCTGGGGTCATGTTGCCGACTTCATCAAGGAAAAGGGTGCCACCATCTGCAAGTTCAAATCGCCCCGGCTTTCCTTCCTTCTTCGCGCCAGTGAACGCCCCGGCTTCATAACCGAAGAGTTCGCTCTCTAAAAGTTCATCAGGGAGCGCACCACAATCCACTGGGATGAATGGCTTCTCCTTGCGTTCACTCCCGGCATGAATTGCGCGGGCGACAAGGTCTTTGCCTGTCCCTGTTTCACCCTCAATCAGGACTGTTACGGTATTACTTGCCATAACCCCGATGAGTTTGTAAATCTCGCGCATCTGGCTGCTTTTTCCAACCAGCCGATGTCCACCAATCTGGGTTTCCGCGGACGACTCGTCCATCGTCTCCACAGGCAAGGTGCTGCGGACGGATTGCGTTCGGAAAGCGCGCTCCAGTACACCCTTGACAATATCCAGATCAATCGGTTTCGGCACAAAATCGAACGCCTGTAAGCGCATCGCCTCTATTGTTGTTTCTACATCGTCATAAGCCGTGATGATAATCACAATCACCCATGGATGATTCGCTTTTATCTCACCTAACGCCTCCAAACCACTCATACCGGGCAGGTTCACATCGAGTAAAACGACATCTGGCTTGTCCGCGGCGATACGGCGCAACCCCTCCTCAGCACTATTCGCAATACCGGCGGAGTAGCCTTCGCTTTCTAAGAACTGCTCAAATGCCCAACAGATTTTTTCATCGTCGTCAACGACCAATACATTCTTCATTTTCAACCCCGCATAAGCACAGTTTGCAAGCACACCAGTGTCTACGTGTTCTTCTCAGTCCGCTTTCCACCTTCTATAGACAACAGAAACTTTTCGCCATCCTCACTCATCTCAGTCGTTTCGGTTTCTTCCGTTTTTTCTTCCAACTTCCGTTTGAGGACCGGATAGGCATCCACAACCGGCACCTCACCGAGAGAAGCCAATACCGGTTTTTGTTTTTCTGCGCTTTCTATTGCTTCGGCAAGTCTTTTATTTTTTCCCTCAACCTGTGCAGCGTCCCGCGCCTTGAAATCTGGGAGTACGCGTTCCGCGAACAGTTCCAGCGATTCGCATATATCTTCATGACGGTTCGCACCAGCCTGCTGAATAAAAACGACTTGGTCCACGCCAGCAGCCTCCATCACCTCAAGGTGTTCACGCACCTGATCGGGTGTCCCGATCCCCGCGCGACCCTCAGCGGGTTCCTGCGTTGTCTGTCTGTATAACTGCCAAATGTCCGTCTGTCCTGGTATCTGTGAGCCGTTGTGATAGTAGTGTGCGAGCGCGAATCGGAAGAAACGCAACCCATCTAACCCACGCGCAACAGCCGTCTCCTCATTATTATGGCATGAAAACCCGGACACCATGGCGATATTAGGGTTTACGCGCTGCGTCAGCGGTTCGCATTCTTTCTCAAAAATCTCGTAATACTCTTCCACCCAAAATTTGGCTTCGCTTGCATCGACAAACGCGAAGGTTAAGGCACCGAGTCCATATCTGGCGGCGTACCGAAGGCTATCGCGGCTGGAACAAGCCACCCACGGCGGTGGATGTGGTGTCTGCAACGGTTTTGGCACAACATTGCGCGTCGGCATCGAAAAATACTGTCCCTTATACCCGGCATAAGGCGATTGCGTCATCATTTTCGCTGTCTCGCGTGTGCATTCTGCCCACATCTCGCGTTTATGTTTCGGGTCAACATTGAATCCACCGAGCTCGATATGCGAAGCAGACTCTCCGGTCCCCCATTCGACACGTCCATTTGATACTAAATCGAGGGTCGAAATCCGTTCAGCGACACGTGCGGGATGGTTATACGCTGGGGGCATCAACACAATCCCGTGTCCTAACCGAATCTGTGTCGTCCGCTGGCTACAAGCCGCGAGGAAAACCTCCGGCGCAGAAGAGTGTGAATACTCTTCAAGGAAATGGTGTTCTACCTCCCAGATATAGTCAAATCCGAGTGCGTCAGCGAGTTCTACCTGCGCCAACGCATCTTGAAAAAGTTGATGTTCCGCGCCCTCATGCCACGGACGCGGAATCTGATGTTCATAAAACAGTCCAAATTTCATTATTTTAATTTACCTTGCGGTTAAATAACGTGGGTTTGAAATTTAACGTCTCTTTCTCAAACCCGCTCTCCATTTTGCGGCGTACGCGCCCATAAGCGATCTGTTTCATTAGGAGCTACGATCCTGGAGAAAATCCATGAAAACACACAACCTAATAGGTTATGCTACAAGTGCCCCGAAATCACTCTATCTGCTCCTACGTTACAGTATCAAGTGTGCGCATATCTGCGTCGGTTAACTCCCATTCAAAGACATCCAGATTCTCTTGTAAATGTGGCACCGAACCCGATTTCGGAATTGTGATGATCTCCTGCTGTATTAACCACTTTAAGGCTACCTGTGCTGCAGTCTTCCCATGCTTCTCGCCGATCTCGCCCAATACTGTGTCCCCGGCAAGATCCCCAACAGCAAGCGGACGATGCGCTGTCATTACAATGTTACGTGTATGGCAATAGTCCCGCAATTCTGCACGGTTTCTCCGAACATGATACTCGACCTGATTCGTGCAAATCGGAAGTTCCGAGACCTCACACGCCTCTTCAACCTGGGCGATGCTAAAGTTACTGATGCCGATGCTTTTCACCTGACCCGCGTCGTACAGTTTTTGGAATGCATCGAAAGTTTCAGCAACCGGAACAGAGCCGCTCGGATGGTGAATCAATAACAGATCAACGTAATCCATTTGCAAATCGCTGAGGCACTCCTCAAATTGAGCGAGGACCTCGGCATGTTTGAGATGGGTGTGCCAAATTTTAGTGGTCAGAAAAATATCTTCGCGGTCGATGTGAACGTCGCGAAGTGCTTTCCCGATCTCGCGTTGGTTCTGGTACATCCACGCTGTGTCAATGTGGGTATAGCCTAACGCAACGGCTTCTTTGACAATGCGCTGGCACTGTCTGCCTTTGAGCTGCCAAGTTCCCAAACCCAGTATTGGTACTTCGTGTCCTGATGCAAGTTTGATATTTTTCATAATACTCTATGATATGCAATTTAAGAAAAAAAGTCAAGTGCTAAGAAAAATCTCTTAGGGTCATTTATGTAGTGGAATCCGTACTTTTGGGAAAATAAAGTCAAAAAAAGTTGACAAACCTCTACCGATGGTGTATACTATTAACACTATTTGCGGTCGAGTGGTGGAATCGGTAGACACAACGGACTTAAAATCCGTCGCCCGTAAAAAGGTGTGAGGGTTCAAGTCCCTCCTCGACCATGATTTAGGATAATAGTTCTTGCCGCAGGGTAGAGCAGCCAGGTAGCTCGTCGGGCTCATAACCCGGAGGACGGGGGTTCAAATCCCCCCCCTGCAATCCTTTTCAACCTTCCCATTACAATTACAATTCACTTGAACTTTTTCCGCTCCTTTGGTAAGATACCAATCGATATCTGTTTTCTAACGAATACTCTCCAAACACGCTCTAAGCAAGTGGTCCTGTCACAGCAAATTGATAATGATTCGGACAATCAAATGGCTCGTATCAACGAATCAAAGATTGGAGGAACCTATGCGTCATTTCAATGTAGTAACTGTTATATTCATGGTCGCTATATTAACTCCCATCGCATTAGCAGGGATATGGCAAGAAAACTTTGACAAAGGGCTTCCTGACGGCTGGAACGAAGTCAAAGGCGAATGGAAGATCGTAAAGGATGCCTATGCCGAAACCTCCGGTGGACAGTACGCCAAGACCATGTTCGGTGATGAAGATTGGACGGATTACACCCTTGAAGTGGATGTAACGTTGGTGGAAGATGTGAACGTGAATGCGGCGGGTGTGTTAATCCGTGCCGATACGGACGGGGACAACGGCATGCGATTCTGGATTCGCACAGACCAACATAAATGTCAATTCTCCCGATGGCGAGAGAATCAATTTGAGCATATCGTAACCCCTTTACCTGCTGAACCGGAAGTCGGCGAAACCTATCGTCTTAAGGTTATCGCAGAAGGACAGAATTATCAATGTTTCGTCGATGATGAACTCCTGTTCGAGGGAGACGATGATGCGAAATTCCGAAACAGTGGACGTATCGGTTTTATTACGTACGAGGCAAACGTCCATTTCGACAATCTGGTCATTGACGGAGCAGACATCCCTTCCTTCGCAGTTGAGCCGAATGGCAAACTTACAACGCGCTGGGGACAGTTGAAAACAGATGTTCAAATTCAGTAGCGAACAGGAGACAACAATGGTAAGCGTTGAACGCCCATCTGAAATAGGTACACCGCAATGGAACGGTCCACAGCAACGGCAACTCCAGTTCGCGCTTGATACCGCTGAAGTTGAGGCGTATCGCGAGAAAGGATTCCTCATTCTCCGCGATGTGTTCCAACCTACAGAGATTGAGACCTACCGCCAAGAAGCAGAACAGATTGTTAAGCGTGCGTTTGCGTTGAGTCGTGAATTTCAACTTGAACCGAAATACAATCTCCGCTTTGAGATGTTAGCAGATGGACAGCCATGGAAAATCGATCCGTTTGTGAGCATCTCGCCGCTATTTTCTGCACTCGCTCGTGACAGACGGATTATGGATCGGTTAGCGTCCCTATATGATGGCTACGAAGCGGTGCTGTTCAAAGATAAACTCATCTTCAAACCACCGGACAGCCACGGTAACGGACTGCATCAGGATTACAATTGGTGGCAAGGATTTCCACACAGTCTCCTTACGGTTTCCGTCGCACTTGATGCCAGCACCAAAGAGAACGGATGTACAGAACTCTGGACGGGGCATCATCAAGGATTTTTACATGAACCCGGTTCGCTTGATAAAGGCTCAATAGAACCAGAACAACTCGCGAACGAGGCACACGTCTACGTGGACTTAGCACCCGGAGACATAGCGATCTTTACGTGTTTTACGCCACATGCTGCGGCATCTAATAAATCGAACAGTCCTCGACGAATGTTGTTCCTCAGCTACAATGACAGTCGAGACGGCGAACACTACACCGCTCATTATGAACACTTCCGCTGGTATCGAACCCGCCCAGATCGCACACCAGAAGCCGAACGCGCGAAGTATTACTTTCTTTAACCTTTAATGCAATTTAACACACTCCACATACCTTATTTCTCTCATCCTTAAGGAGAAATTTGATGAGCACCTCCGATCAGCCCCTTAAAGTCTTTGCTAACTATCCGCGAGAGAATACCGTCTGTTTACCGCCGGGAGCAGTTGCCCGATTTGAAAGAGGCGGTATCTCTGATGTCGCGGTGTCACCAGACGAAAATCTGATTGCCATAGCATCGCGCCTTGGCGTATGGCTCTATAATGCCCACACCAAAGATTTCGTGTCGTTAATGGCTGTTGAAAATACCGGGCTCCTTTCAAAGGTCGTTTTTTCGCCTGACGGCACCCGAATCGTTGCTGGCGATTGGGATGGTAAAATAACCTTATGGGACATCAAGACTGCAACAGCACTCGCCACCTATACCCATAAAGGTTATATCAATTCAATTACATTTTCACCCAATGGTAAATTTATCGCTACCGGTAGTAGGGACGCGACTGCAACGTTGTGGGATGTTGAAACCGGAACCGCTTGTTTTACCATTACACATCAAGACTCAGTGTCATCAACAACTTTCTCGCCAGATGGCACGCTTTTAGCGACCAGTAGCAGCGACGCGACGGCGACACTATGGCACATTGATACAGAGGAAATCCGCTGGACTTTCACACATGAAAAACACGAGGAATCTGTAACATTCGACCCAGAGTATACCGAGACTTTCAACAGAGGTGGAATAGGAGACATCGCTTTTTCCCCGGATGGAAAGTATTTTGCGACCGCTGGTCAGCGTATGGATTATTGCACAGCACTCTGGAACGTTGAGACTGGGGAACAACTTTGGCGCGTTACCCATGAAAAACCGATTGATGCTGTTGCGTTTTCTCCCGATGGGACATCTATGGCAACGTACTATGAGGACGACACTGTCAGCGTCCTGCGTGTTGCAGATGGCATCCTAATACCGCGTACTATTCAGGCAGAGAAGTGGAGTAAAATAAAAAGAAACCTGCCTATAGATCATGATGAGGATGGCTGGGGCCGGAGGGTTCGATTTTCACCGGATGGAAAACACCTTGCAGAGCTTAAAATGGGAGGCAACTCACTTACATTGTGGGATGTCAACACTGGCAAAAAAATCAAGGAACTTGACGAAGTTAGGGGACGGGCGCGGACCCTTGCATTTTCGTCAGAGGGGCATTGCCTCGGGTTAAGTTGTACGCCTGATCCAGAATATGATACCGTTGAATTGTGGGATGAGGAAAAGCGCGCCAGTTTCACACATAGCGAGTTTGTTAATATCGTAGCACTGTCACCAGATGGTATGTTCTTAGCGACAGGGAGCGCGGATAAAACGGTCAAACTTTGGCATGTAGAGACACAAGAATGCTTTCAAACCCTATCGGGGCATATAGGGAGCATCGTATCCCTCGCGTTCTCACCTGATGGAACCCTCTTGGTCAGTGCGGGTGGTGAAAACTGGGAAAGGCAAACACATGCAGATGGCACAACTTACATTTTTTCTGTTGGCGATAACCTTGTTGGCAAAACCGCCAAGGTGTGGGAAGTTGCTACAGGGAAAAATATCGCTACACTTGAAACACTTGAAAGTTCTGGGGTAGTCAGAGGGATCGCGTTTTCACCCGATGGAAAGCACCTCGCGACAGGTATGAGCAAAACTGTTACCTTGTGGGATACAAAGACGTGGCAACCCATTGCTACACTTGATACGGTGGATTTTGAATCCCTTGCGTTTTCACCAGACGGCAGCCGACTCGTTATCGGCGGAACGTGGCCGGAGCAGCGGATTCAGATTTGGGATGTAGAAACTCGGAAACTTATTGTCGAATTGTCAGGACATAAAAGTGATGTTGAATCTTTTGCCTTTTCACCAGATAGTCGTCTGCTTGCGAGCGGTGGATTTGACGGTGTCATTTATTTCTGGGACATGACCCCTTACCTTATAAATGTCTAATGATATGGTAGCACGGAGCCATATTCCAACAAATGGAAACCCACGCACCGACCTTTGAAGTGGAAAGCGTACTGATGCGCCTAACAGTTAAAAATATTTGACTTTTTCTCTAATATATGTTATATTTAATATAGGTTTTAGGACAGATTTGAAATCTCACCTAAGAAAAGGGCCGGTGTAGCTCAGTGGTTTAGAGCACACGACTCATAATCGTGCTGTCCGGAGTTCGACTCTCCGCACCGGCATTGCCCTCTTAAGGCATTCCTCATGAAAGCCGACTTTGTGCGACAGACGCACCGCTTCATTGCGCAGCACAAGATGATTGAAAACGGTGAGACAGTGCTTGTGGCGGTCTCAGGCGGCGCGGATTCGCTCGCACTTCTGTACGGGCTGCACGCTTTACGCGCACAACTCAACTGCGAACTTCACGTTGTGCATCTAAATCACTGCCTCCGTCCGGAGGCAGATGCCGATGCCAAATTCGTTCAACAGCACGCAGTACACTTGGGCTTGCCTTGCACGATTCGACGCGTGGCAGTGCCGCGTTTGGTAAAACAGTGGAAATTATCTGTAGAGGCAGGGGGGCGAAAGGCGCGCTATCAGTTTTACGAAGATGTTTGTACGGAAGTGAGTGCCACTAAAGTAGCCTTAGGACACCATCAGGACGATATCGCTGAGACTGTTTTGATGAATCTCATTCGCGGGAGCGGAGCCTCAGGATTAAAAGGCATCGCACCTGTCAGAGACATTAAGTTCATCCGTCCACTCGCTGGATCAACACGGCAACAGATTGAAGCATTTCTGACATCAATAGGGATTACACCCCGACAAGACACGACCAATACAGATGTCAATTACCTTCGGAATCGTGTGCGCCATGAATTGATCCCGCAACTTGCGCGTGATTATAATCCGAATATCAAAACCGGATTAAGTCGTACCGCTGACGTGTTAGGTGCTGAATCGGAATACCTTGACACAGTTGCACGAAAAGCATTTGAGACATGCCGGATACAAGGTACTCACAAAAACATTGTACTCGATAGGGTGAAATTCCGACAATATCACATCGCATTACAGAGACGGATGCTCCGGCAGAGCGTCTTTGAAATGTTGGGTGATATGAGCGATCTCTATTTTGCACATTGTGAAGCGATGCTAAACCTTGTTGAAGCGGATACGCCGAACACCGTGTTGGCACTTCCGAACGATTTGCGATTTCGACGCGCATATCAGCAGCTCATCTTTGAAAGAAAACCGGTTGAAATGGAAAGTTTCGCTTATCCGGTCACGACTGTTGGTAAAACGCCTATAACAATTTTAAATACAGAAATTACGGCTGAATTGGGTGATATTGCGGAGCGTGGAACGCTCCCATTACCTGATGGTAAGTTTGAAGCAATATTTGACTATGACACATTAAGGAAGGTGTTTGCAAAGCCGTCTTCAGAAACAATTCCGCTTACAGTGCGTAATCGGCAGCAAGGCGACCGATTTCAGCCTTATGGTATGCGGGGAACGAAAAAGATTAAGGATTTTTTGATAGATGCCCAAGTGCCTCGCTCCGAACGCGATAGCATTCCATTGCTTGTTTGTGGCGACGAGATTTTGTGGGTCATCGGTTACACGACCAGTGATACTTTCAAGATCAAATCCGACACACGGCAATATCTCTACCTACATTATGTCAGCGACCAAACTTCTTCCTGAATCCGTTCTCATTTCTGAATCCTGTCTTCAGAACCGCATTCGTGAACTTGGAACGCAGATTTCCACCGATTATGAAAATCGAGAGTTAATCCTCCTCGGCGTACTTAGGGGGAGTGTGCTATTTTTCGCGGATCTCGCGCGCGCTATCTTTAGTGCGCAGCTTACAGATTCAGGTCAAGAGGTCCAGGTCCGCTTTGAATTCGTACAACTGACGAGTTATCATAACTGCACAAAACCATCAAGGGTCCAACTGATCCGCGGTGGCAGCGAGCATCTTCAACAGCAGCACGTCCTCATCGTTGAAGATATTGTTGATACTGGACACACGCTGAAAGTTCTTTCTGAACACCTCCGAACGCTGAACCCGAAAACCGTTAAGGTCTGCACACTACTTGACAAACCTTCTCAACGCCAAGTCCCTGTCGCTATCGACTATATCGGTTTTGAAATCCCTGACGCGTTTGTGGTCGGGTATGGACTTGATTACGCACAACAATATCGGAATCTGCCCTACATCGCTCTGTTGGACGAGACTTAAGCCTCTTCAACGGACGATACAAGCTATAAATGTCTTAATATTTCGGTGCAAAACACCTTTTTCATTTTTTTTTTATTGACAATAAATGACATTATTTGGTATAATATTCAGATAACACATCATTGAAAGGAGATTTATGATGCGTAAATGCGTTTCGTTTGCCCTATGTGGCGTTTTAATCACGGCATTCATCTTTTTCACACAAGCGCAAATGTCGGACAAAGCGCAACTGGGGCGCGAACTTTTTCACGATCCAACCTTTAAAGGTACAATTGACCCTGCCAAAGCAACCGGGCTTACCTGTGCAAATTGCCACGCGGATTTCGATGAAACCGAAAACCCAGATGGTGTCATTCGTGCGGGGCATAGCGTCGTTGGGGTCCCACACCGTGGAGAAGCAAAAGGTGGAATGATCAAAGGCGCAGACTTTGTACGCGCAGCCGGCGGCGGTGGCTTCTGTTATGAGCATTTTTTGCAGAGGGTACCACACGATAAAGTGAATCCTACCGCAATTCCAGCCGAACATGCCGAGGCACTCATGGCATATTTTGAAGCGATCTCTGGTGCCAACAAAGGTCCTGAGTTTGAAATCGCTATGCTCGATGACGATGCGAAAAAGGCAGCGGGAGAAAAAATCATCGCTATGAGCGGTGATGCGAGCAAAGGCTGGCAGCTTTTCGGGCGCGCCTGCGTTACTTGTCACCCATCGGCGAAAAAAGCTGGTATCGGTCCTCAACTCGTTCGCTCCAGAGCACCACGCAATATCGACGCGACAATGACACGCTGGGCTACCAAAATTCGAGGTGGCGGTTCTCTCATGCCGTTTTATGCCCCGGACATTCTCAGCGATCAAGACATTGCCGACATCATTGCGTTCTTGCGCGATCAAATAGAAAACACAGGAAAATAATCTATAATTCCGGCTGGGATCAACCGCCCAGCCGAGCACTTTATTGTCGAATGCATTGGTTTTGTAACCAACCCTCTTCGCTATCCGTTATTTATCAACAAATCTATGATTTGAACGATTAGGGCATAATTCGCAAACTCGTTCGGTTTTTAATATTGAATATTGACGGTTTTGGAACAGGTGCCTATTGAATAAGAACCGCGAGAACATACGAACCCTTATGCGTCCGAGTTTGAAGCCTCTTTGTTGATAAAATAGCATTTCAATCAAGCTGATATGAAGAGAGGATGGTGCCATGCAAGTATCTCGAATTGACATGTTTTTCTACATGTCCCTAATAGGTATTTATATTCTCCTGATAGGTCTTGTACTAAGTTTAACAGGCTGCGGCGGTAGCAATGTAAAAAACCCTGTCTCAGAAGAGGATACTACGGCAGAAAGTATTGATGCCACAGACGATGTTGTTGAACTTACACAAATCCCGGACGTAGCGGAACCGGAGCAGGTTACCGATCTTGATGTAAAAATCACCGTTACCAAGAAAACAGTGCAACCTGGTGAAGAAATCGAATTAACTGCTTCGGTGAAAGGGGTTAGAGGGACCAGTGTTACGTTGAACTGGTTAAATATCACGCAGTTTGGCGAACTTTCCGCATCCACCGAAAACCCAGTCACTTGGACCGCTCCTCAGACACTGGACGGGGAAAACGTTCAAGTTGAAGTTATTCAACTTGTTGTGACTGTGATTAGTGAAGTTGTTTCAGTCGGTTCTTCCGGAATTGAAACCGATACACAAATTTTTACAGACACGAAAAATGTCTTACTGACCGTTAGAAATTAGGTAGTAGTAGCTTCTGTGTAAGCGAGCAATATCCGCCCTGCTCAGCTTTCGACAGGGTTGCTCCTGTTTTGTTTATCAGGGTACCAAATGAAGAGAAGGTTAATTCACATTCTTATCGCTGTTTTGTTTGTAGTGGCACCTTTCGGAACAGCATGCGCTGCTGGTTTTCAGCAACATCTGGTTCAGAAAGGTGAAACATTATCGGAAATCGCTCAGAAGTACCAAGTACCCCTTAAATCGATTATCCAAGCGAACAGTATTAAATCAGCACATCGCATACGGACTGGGAGGACGCTGCGTATCCCCGGAGAAACCCTCACATTTGAAGCTATCTGGTATAAGGTTCAACCCGGAGATACGTTGTGGAGGATCGCACACCACCATAACGTTGAGGTACGTGACCTTCAGAGGATTAACGGTATCTCCTCGCCGCGCAGCCTCCAGATTGGCAGAATGATACGGATTAGTGAGCGTGGCCCTGGTTTCGGAAAACCGCTCCGGGTCCCTTTAGTCGTTACGTCAAAGTACGGCTACCGCCCTCACCCGGTAACGGGGCGCTACCAGCACCACGCGGGGATTGACTTCCGTGCCGCCACAGGCACCCGCGTTTACGCTTCCAAGGCAGGTAGAGTCATCTTTGCTGGGCGGCGCGGCGGTTACGGGAAAATCGTCGGTATAGAACACGAAGGCAATTTTACCACTTGGTATGGACATTTGTCACGCATCAGAGTAAAAGTAGGACAAACTGTAAGCCAAGGCAGAGTCATTGGCTTGTCCGGAAACACGGGTATATCCACCGGACCCCATTTACATTTTGAAATTAGGTACAAAGGCAGAAGTGAAAAACCAACTAAGTACATTACCATACCGTAAATGGGGGCTGCTACTCGTAGCGGCTGCTTTTCTCTTATTCTCGTATTTTCTGGGTCAAAACAGCACATCATCAGATCCGATCCACCTCAGACCGGAAGTGGGGACGCGTGGCATCGGATTGGGTGGCGCGTTTATCAGCAGTGCAGACGATGCCACGAGCCCCCTCTGGAATCCTGCAGGGCTGGCAACGCTGCAGCGCGGAAATCTGATTTACGACCTGTCTCAAGGGGCTGTCTCCCTCGCTTATCCTATCAAACCTATCGGTACATTCGGTGTCAATTTTCTCGACTTAAATGGCAGCGATCGGTTTCTATTTAATCATGTTGCAAACCCGATTGGTAGTTTTGAACTCGGCAATAATCAGGCACTGTTCTCTTATGCAAGGAAATTCGGACCTTTGCAACTCGGTGCCAGCACAGGGTATAGCCGGGCACCTTATTACGGCAGCCGTTGGGCACAAAATTATGATGTCGGTGTGTTGACAGCACTTAATACACACTTTGCTGTCGGCGTACGGTTACGCGATATTTCTGGCGTTACCATTCGGCATAGAAATGGACAAGTTTTACAAACCTTTGACGAGCAACTGGCTCTCGGTGCTGTGCTTACACCCCACCCACTGATCCGATGGCACAATCGGTTAGATATTACACCACCATGCCTCGGGACAAGCTTAGAAATCGGAAGCGATACAATTGCGGCTCGCGTCGGATCGACCTTTACCTTTGACGACGAGGCACCCCCTCAATCATGGAGTCTCGGATTTTCACTGAACCAATTGGGAAAGCAGCTGCATTACACCTACCTCAACCAAGAAAATCTTGAGCACAAACATCTCGTTTCAATCGGCATGTCTTTTGGAAGACCACAACCTATCTCACACACGCCAGATGCAGTCGCCGTCAGTGCACCGCAAACCCGCATACCGGATGCAGTCGCCCCCAGTGCACCGCAAACCTCCATATCCAAATCGACAACTGAAACAGAAAAAATAGAACAACCGAAGTCCGAGAACAAGGCCCTCCAAATCGCAAATCAATACGATATTGATGTCGATCTCATGCTCGCTATTATTCACGCTGAATCCAACTTTAATCCGATCGCCGTGTCTAAGAACGGCGCAGGTGGATTGATGCAGATGATGCCCGAAACTGCCCGTGAGCTTGGACTTACAGTACCGAAGTATCAGGACAAACGGAAGCCGAAACTTGATTCAGATATAGACGAACGATTTGATCCAGACAAAAACTTGCACGCCGGTTTAACTTATTTTAAGATGCTTTTAGAGAAATATAGAGGGAATCTGACTTTGGCACTCGGTGCTTATAACGTCGGCCCCGGTAAGGTGAGAGTCGCTGGCCCCCTTATCAGCAGTGGTAAAAAATATGCCAATAAGGTGCTTAGCCGTTCCCAACACTACCGTGCCAACGTAGCGCAAATGGAAACTGATCTCAAGCGGTTAGAAGCCCTCCTAAACTAAAAAGAGGACGCGCTTCCAAAAAAGGGGATAACATGGATAGAATTAGATTGGCGATCGTAGGATGTGGCGGGATGGGACACCGGCACATGTATGGGTTAGCAGAACTCCATCGGGCAGGATGGGAACGTTTTGACCTTGTCGGTGCGTGCGACCCCGTACTTGCTAACGCCGAATCACTCGCTACACAAGCAGAAGAACGCTTTGGTGAAAAACCCGCTGTTGTTGGAAGTCTGGAAGAACTCGCTGAAATCGGTGTCGATGCTGTGGATGTGACAACCACGCCGCCGTATCACCACACCGTTGCTATTGAAACGCTCGAACGCGGTTGGCATACTATGGTCGAAAAACCGATGGGGTTAACTGTCCGGGCGTGCAATTCCATTCGGCGTGCCGCGGATGCATCTGATGCAATCCTCAGCGTCGCGGAGAACTATCGACGGGACCCGATGAACCGACTTGCCAAAGCACTGCTTGAGGCGGAAGTGATCGGGACACCTCGCCTCCTTATCCATCATGCCATCGGGGGCAACAACCGCATGCTTATCTCCGTCTGGCGACATCAGAAGGACCAGAGCGGTGTACTGCTTGATGTCGGTGTCCACTATGCTGACATGATGGAGTATCTCCTCGGTGAAATTGACACCGTCTATGCGCAAACCCGCCTTCATGAACCTATCCGACATAATTCTGCCGCAGTGACCGGTGAATCTGGCTCTAATCCTGCTGGTGTCTATACGAAATGGCAGCGCGAGATGCCTGCTGAATTTGAGGCGACCGCCGAGGATGCCGCTTATGCAACGCTGACTTTCAAAAACGGTGCCGTCGGGCAATATATTGAGGATCATGGCGCGTGGGGACAAGGCAGCTGGCTCCGCAAAATTCACGGCTCCCAAGGCTCTATGACGCTCCCTGGAGACCGAGGCGGCGGAATTATTACCCTCAATATCGATGGACAGGAAACGATTAACGACCAACGGATTTTGGACCTCGTTCCAGACTTTCACTTAGATGCAGTCACAGCAGACCTGTTCGGCGGCGACCGATTGTGGAACTACTCGTTTAAACAAGGGGACGCGAAAAATATCGCCATGGAATATGGTGAATTTGCTGAAGTTATTGCTGGAACGCGCGAAGTTGAAGTCGATGCCTATCAAGGCACACGTTCTGTCGCTGTCTCCTACGCAATCCTTGAGTCCGGTGCAACGGGGCAAATCGTTCAGATGGATCAGATGTTAGACGAATCCATCAATACCTATCAACGCGAAATTGACGAAGGATTGGGCATCTGATTTCAAAGGACAACCCACACAATGGCAGACAAGCAAGAATTTGGGATCGGCTTAATCGGGTTGGGTATTGGGCAGCAGCACCTGCGCGGCTACCAACGCCGAGACTTGCACGTTGCTGCGATCTGCGACAAAGACGTTACACGCCTCAACGAAGTCGGTAACGCGTTTGGTATTAATAAAAGATACACCCGCATCGCTGATCTAATCGCTGACACCGATGTTGACGTGGTTGACATGGCGGTGCAACCCTGGATCCGTCCGCCTATTGTTAAAGCTGCTGCCGCAGCCGGTAAGCATATCCTCTGCCAAAAACCGTTCGCTATGTCAATGCAACAAGCCGTTGAAATGGTCAACATCTGTGAACGACACAACGTGCAGCTGATGGTGAACCAAAACTCCTGCTTTGTCCCCGGTTTTCTCGCCATTGAACCCTACATCAACGCCGAACATCTCGGCGAAATCTACCACGTCTCCATAACCTGCAACGGATTTTACACCGAATTCCCTGAACGCCACTTAATCCCTGCGATGCAAGTACACCATATCGGGCTCGTCTATAAATGGTTCGGCGAATATGAAAGCGTTTACTGTCAAGCACACGGACATAACCGCTCGATTGAGGATGGGGAAACCGTTTCTGTCGCGCTTTTTAAAAGCCAGAGCGGTGTACAAGGGCTGCTTTCGTGTAATTGGGCGTTCCTTGTCGATTCTGGACGCAACTTACAACACCCACACGAAGAAATCCGCATCCAAGGCACAAAAGGGGCGATCTATGGAAACAGTGCCGATATGACAGTTCACCTCACGCAGCCGGAGACTCGCGAGATTAAACCGTCAATAGATGGAACATGGTTTCCAGATGCTTTTGGAAACGTGATGGCGCACTTTTTGGCGTGCCTGCAAACCGGTGAAAAACCGATCACGGATGGGCGCAGCAACTTGCACGTTGTCCAGACGTTTTTCGCTATGCACCAGTCCGCGAGCTCGGGGAAAGTCGTCTTGCTTGACGATATTTTATTAAATGGTGATTATGACCTGAGTCCACATCCTGTCCATAGCGCGGATGATACAAGTATTTTGCAGTGACGGCTCCCCACCTCGTAGATAAACATGGATTAAAAACACTCAGGAGTGATATAATATCAGATGGAGGAACTGGAAATGGACTACACAGACATTATTACCATTGAACCCGGTAAACGTGGCGGAAAGCCGTGCATTCGGGGAATGCGAATCACAGTTTACGAGGTGCTTGAGTACCTCGCCTCAGGCATGACAACCGCAGAAATTCTTGACGATTTCCCATATTTAACTGAAACAGACATCCGGGCATGCTTGGCATACGCGGCGGACAGAGAAAAAGCACAGATGGTTATCTACGCCAATGAAACTCCTATTCGATCAGAACCTGTCCCCTAAACTCGTAATTTGGCTCAAACGCGGAAATTGCCCAACGAGTACTGTGGAAGGCATATTGAGAAATCATTACTTGGATATTCAAACCTTTGTAAGAGATATAAATCAGGGATTACTTGTCCTACTATAACGTGAGTTTGGTAAAAAAGCTCCGTTTTTGTCCATTTACCAATCGCCTCTTCGGTCATCCCAGAGATGCGCTTTGACTGCCTCCTCATTGAGTTCAGTTCCCCATCCCGGACGCGTCGGGGTTTTCATGTAGCCGTCCACAATTTCAGGGACGTGCGTTGTCAAGTCATCTTTCCACGGGACATCATCAATATCAATCTCCATGATTCGCACATTGGGCAAGACAGCACAAAGGCTAGCGCTCATATAAGTCGCGAGGTGGCTATAGTAGTTATGAGGAGCGACATTGAGTTGGAACACATTCGCCAAATCACCAATCTTCTTTGACGGTGCGAACCCGTTCCAAGGCACATCTATCATGAACACATCGGCAGCACGGCACTCAAAATAGGGTAGATACTCCCGCATGTAATAGAGATTTTCGCCGGTACATATCTTCGTCGTCGTGGAATCCTTGATTTGACGGAGTGCCTCATGATCATACATATCGATTTCCAACCATAGCATGTCAAAAGGTTCAAGCACCTTGGCGATACGCATGCACGCCTCCGGTTTGAAATTGAAGTTCAGATCAAGATTAATACCGACATCAGGACCAACTGCCTCTCTAAAGGTACCGATTAAGGTCTCAATATGTCGCAGGAGTTGAGGCGTTACGTTTCCGTCAGTGGTACCGGTTCCGTTACTGAAGCCAGGGAAATAGACGGAAGCAGGGTCGCCGGGAATGACAATGTTGGTTTTAAGAGCGGTGAACCCCTTCTCAACAACTTCTCGACCCAACGCGGCGATGTCATCCATCGTTCTTAAAGGTGGCACCCCAATAAGTTCATAGTTGCGGGCACGCGAGCTGCCACAGTGTGACCAGTAGACCCGCACATTATCGCGTGTCGGCCCACCGAACAGTTCCACAACGGAGATTCCCAACGCTTTCGCTTTAATATCCACCAGCGCACACTCAATACCAGCGATCCCTTTTGCAGCGATGCCGCCAGGGCTCTGTCGAGAACCACGAATCATATCCCAAAACCGCATCTCATAAGCACGCGGATCGCGTCCGATGAGCAGCGGCGTGAGGTCTTTGATAGTCCCCGCCACACCGTTAGGGTTCCTGCCGTCGCTACATTCACCGTAGCCAGTGATACCTTCATCAGTTTCCACCTTCACAAAAATCCAAGGCCGCCACCCTGCGTCCACAATAAACGTCTCAATGTTTGTAATTTTCATGCAAGCCTCCTTACAGTTCAACAACCTCTTTTCGCCGATCTGATTCCAGAAGCGCGTCACAGACGCGCATTGTGTTGACGGCAACATTGGACCACCGTGCCTCAAGATTTCCAGATTGCACAATCCGAGAGAAACACTCTATCATTGTGACTTCTTGAATGCACCCGTTAACGGTGTTTTGCTCGTTCCCATCCGAACCGTGAACCCAAAATCGGGCAGTATCTTCGGAGGTTGGAACAGTAAAATCATCACAGACAATAGAGGCGCGCGTGCCTGCCACCTCGAACCATTTTCGGAGTCCTGTGTCGAACCCACAATCCAAAGTAGCGATGCGTTCATCGTCAAACCAAAGAATACCGGCAAGGTTGAAATCGACACCGACCTTGTAGCGTGCCGTTGCGAACACTTGTGTCGGCATCTGTTCAAATGCCCAGAGAATCGCGCGGACACAGTAATACCCTAAATCGCCGAGGCTTCCACCCGCGAATTCCTTCATCGCACGGATATTTCCAACAGGAATTGTATCCCAATTGAAAGTGAACGCCGCTGTCACTCGGCGAAGTTTTCCGAGCGTACCGTCTGTTATTTTCTGCTTCATTGCCGCGGTACGCTCATGATGCACCCACATGACACCGTCCATCAGTTGCACACCGTTCTGCCGACACGCTTCTGCCATAGCGGCAGCTTCAGTCGCATTCGCAGCAAGCGGCTTTTCACAGAGGACGTGTTTACCGTGTTCCGCGGCTTTGATTGTCCATTCAGCGTGAAGTGATGGTGGTAAAGGGATGTAGATAGCGTCTATTGAATCATCGGCGAGAAGTGCGTCGTAAGTGCCGTAAGATGTGGGGACATTGTGGTCTTCTGCCCATGTTGCAGCGCGTTTTTCTGCCCGACTTGCGATCGCAATTAAATCCGCGTTCTCGGTGAGATGGATCGCGCGGGCAACCTTCGTGGCAATATTGGCAGTGCTGAGAATGCCCCAGCGGACGGATTGTTTCGTTTCAGTTGTCATGTCGCTCCACTTGATATGGGGTCGTCGTTCTTGTCCGTTAAGCTTATCCTAATATATCACATCACAGAAAATAGATCAAGTATATTAGGCATCCAAATCGAATCGGTTTTTACTTGATTCTCAACGTAAAAATGATATAATGAGGACATTAAAATAATAAGAACTACGCGTGCAGTTAATGGACTAAAGCATACATTCCATATGCCACTAAAGGAGTTTTATGAATACTAAAAAATTCACGTTATTCGCGTCTCTATTCGCGATTGTCGTGTTAATTGTCGGATTTTCCGCTTGTGATCGAGTTTCCCAAATTATCGAACCTGACGCGCCTCAGATGGCAGAACCGAGTGAAGAAATTTCGATCGGTGTTGTCTTACCTTTAACAGGACGACTCGCTGACTCATTTGGTAAGCCAATGCAACAAGGTCTTGAATTAGCACTCAATGAAATTAACAAAGCACAACTCAGCGGTGCGAAACTCAAGTTTATTATCGAAGATGATCAGGGCACTATAGACGGAGCCGTTGAAGCCTTCAATAAACTGATTCACCAAGAAGACCTGTCTATTATTCTCGGACCTGCAACATCAAGTCAAATTGAGATGGCTTTTCCAGTAGCACAAGAAAATCAGGTTGTGGCGATTAGTCCAACATCCTCTGCTCGCGGGCTCAGTGCGCTCGGAGATTACGTTTTTCGCATTGCGCTGACGACAGATAAACTTATTCCCCCTGGCATTGAAGTCACACAGACAAAACTCGGTTATCAACGCGCCGCGACAATGTATGATGAAACCGATCTTTTCTCCGCTGATGGAGACGCGTCCGTGCAGGAAGTCCTTGCTGCGAAAGGGGTTGCGGTGATAACGACTGAAACCTTCCAAGGTGGGGATACCGACTTTTCTCAACAATTAACCCGAATCCAGACCCTGAATCCCGATGTTATCTTTGTTTCATGTCTATCACCGGAAAAGCCTGGGATCCTCATGCAAGCGGATGAACTCGGTATATCCGCCCCCTTTATCGTGCGCACATTGACTGCAACAGATGTGCAGGCAGCAGGCGCAGCTGCTGAGGGCGCGATGACTTTTGTAGGGTGGAGTGCTGCCCTTGATACACCAGGAAATCAAGCCTTTGTGGAAAATTATAATGCTAAATTCAAAATGGAACCAATCAACTACGCCGCGCGTTCGTATGCGACCCTGCATATTCTGGCGGCGGCGATCGCGAATGCCCAATCAACCGATGCTGCAGCGATTCAAGACGCGCTCGCAAGTATCAGAGATTTTGACACAATTTTCGGGAAATTCTCTTTTAATGCTGACGGGGACGCAGTTTACGACGAGAAGGTTCTAATCGTCAAGGACGGCAAACTTGTACGCTTTGAGTAAGCCAAATACATCTGGACGCGCAAGCACTTTTACTGTTGAAATCGACACCTACTCCACGTGTGCAAATAATTATGGGCTCTACTATAAAGGAGTTTTATGAATAGTAAAAAATTGACCTTATTCGCGTCTCTACTCGCGATTGTTGTGTTAATTGTTGGATTTTCCGCTTGTGATCGAGTTTCCCAAATTGTCCAACCTACCACACCTCAAATGACGAAACCTAATGAAGAAATTTCTGTCGGTGTCGTTTTACCGCTGACAGGGCGGCTCACTGACTCGTTTGGCACGCCAACCTCACAAGGCTTTGAGTTGGCACTCAGCGAGATTAACGCTGCGCATCCGAGCGGAACAAAACTTAAGTTTATTATTGAAGATGGTCAGAGCACTGTAGAAGGGGCAGTTGAAGCCTTCAATAAACTGATCCACCAAGAAGACGTGTCTATTATTCTCGGACCTGCAACATCAAGTCAAACTAAGTTGGCTTTTCCAGTAGCACAAGAAAATCAGGTTGTGGCGATTAGCCCGACATCCGCTGCCCGCGGGCTCAGTGCGCTCGGAGATTATGTTTTTCGCGTCTCACTGACGACAGATATACTTATCCCCAGGGGGATTGAAGTTACACAGACAAAACTCGGTTATCAACGCGCCGCGACAATGTACGATGAAACCGATCTTTTCTCCACCGATGGAGACGCGTCCGTGCAGGAAGTCCTTGCTGCGAAAGGGGTTGAGGTGATAACGACTGAAACCTTCCAAGGTGGGGATACCGACTTTTCTCAACAATTAACCCGAATCCAGACCTTGAATCCCGATGTTATCTTTGTTTCATGTCTATCGCCGGAAAAGCCTGGGATCCTCATGCAAGGGCATGAACTCGGTGTATCCGCTCCGTTTATCGTGCGGACATTGACTGCAGCAGATGTACAAGCCGCAGGCGCAGCTGCTGAGGGCGCGATGACTTTTGTAGGGTGGAGTGCTGCCCTTGACACACCAGGAAACCAAGCCTTCGTGGAGAATTATAATACCAAATTCGACATGGAGCCGAGTAACGCCGCCGCGCGTTCGTATGTGACACTTCATATTCTGGCGGCGGCGATCGCGAATGCCCAATCAACCGATGCTGCAGCGATTCGAGACGCGCTCGCAAGTATCAGAGATTTTGACACAATTTTCGGCAAATTCTCCTTTGATGCTAACGGGGACGCAGTTTACGACGAAAAGGTCTTGATTGTCAAAGAGGGTAAGTTGGTACGCTTTGAGTAATCCCTGGCTGAATGTATTGAGACGGGCTGCCTTGACAGGTATCAAGATACTAAAAGGTGGAAGGTTTGGAAAATCTATTGGGTCAGTTTTACACTAAATCAGAGGTCGCGGGAGTATGTTGGGAGCATTTCACAAACACGCTCTCAACGCTAAACCGGAATCTCAGCGACCTCTTTTTTGTCGAACCTGCCGCTGGCACCGGTGCGTTCTACAAACTCTTCCCCTCTAAAAAACGATTCGGCATCGATCTCGTGCCGAAATGTAAGGATGTGAAATCCCAAGATTTTTTTAACGTCACCGATCTTCCATCCGCATCCAAAGATACTGCTATCATCAGTAATCCACCGTTCGGCAAACGCGGAAAGTTAGCGATAGCCTTCTTCAATCATGCTGCCCGTTTGGCAGATATCGTCGCCTTTATTG
>CAZQIP010000181.1:0-18469 GCA_964593655.1 uncultured bacterium
TTTGTAGCATGATGCACGTCGCATCTGGGCGAGTACGCCGCAAAACTGTTAGTTTGTGCCAGTCTGAATGCCTGTTATAGGTATTCAGACTGTTTGGGAGTGCCCAATTAATTATAGATCTTACTATAACATCTTGTGACAGTTCCTTAGCAGTCCTCTTAACTGAAAACTATTCAAAAGTCTCAACCATTTCAACGGCCGTCGTCAACCCATCTTCTGCTTCTATCTGTTTTCCCAAGACTTGTGCCCGCGCCGTCATCTCTGGAGTCGCTAAGACTTGCTGGATACGGTTTGCCAAGCGTTCAGCAGTCAGGTTCCGGCGATGCAGATGGCGTGGGGCAACGCCTAAGTCCGATAGCCGTTTTCCCCAATACGGTTGATCCGCGTGATGCGCTACGACAACAGACGGAACTTTCGCACGACACACCGAAGCGGTAGTCCCTGCACCGCCATGGTGCACAACGCAACACCCTTGCGGAAACAACCACTGGTGCGGCACATATTCTGTGCAATAGATGTCCTGCAATGTCTCTGGTGTGCCGAGTTGTCCCCATCCGGCTTGAATAATTGCCCGTTGGTTGGTCTTTTTGACAGCCTCAATTAGGATTTCTGTTGTCTCACGTCCATTCGACCCACCCATAGAGCCAAACGTAATAATGACAGGCGGCGGCCCCGCCGCTAAAAAATCGACAAGTTCCGTTGGTGGTGTATAAGAAGGCGACGCAAGATGCCAGACACCCGTGAATTTGTGATTCGGTCGGAAATCAGCAGGCGGACAAAGCACTGGAGATGCAGCAATGAGGTTTAGATGTGGCGAATACATGCCATCTAACGCCACGGAAGACCTCGGCTCTCCGCCGATGGACGCAATAAATTGGTTAAAGAGTGTATCTATACTTGAGGCAAGACGGAGTTCCGCCAATTTCCACACAATAGCGTTGCAGATGCGTCCCCAATTCGGAAACGGATAAGGCGCGAAATCTAAACACTTGATGAAACCCGGACAATACGTCACCGTAAGCCACCGAATCCCGTTACGAATCGCAGCCTCCTGGCCCGGAATATCGACTGAATGGCAGATCGTTATATCAAACCCTTTCATTGCGGTCAAGCAATCTTGATACCATTTTTCACCGCGACGCACAATCCCCTCCTTCACGATCAATCGTAGCATCGCGGTCGGATCCCGCTTCGGAATAATAGCATCCATTGCCGCGTGAAATTCCGCCAAATCAAAAGCAACGCCGATCTCATAGTATTCCGCGCCAACCTCAAGAATCTTATCTCTATAGAGTGCTGGTGAACAGATACGTACCTGATGCCCACGTGCCAGCAAACGTTCCGATAGTGCTAAAACCGGATAGACATCTCCCGTTGATCCCCAGCAGACGACGACAATTTTCATTTTTCGCTTCCCTCTACGGTTAGTACGGTTGCATCCCAAACCGGTTCAACGGGAAGTTTTTTTGTGCATTCCCACCCGATTTTACATTTATGCGCACTGCAGGGCCAACACGGCATATCCCGCCGCACAATAGAAGCGTTCTCACTCAACGGATGCCATGCTACGTGGTCAGTGGGACCGAAGATAGCGACTGTCGGCACGGCCAATGCCGCAGCAAGATGCATCGGACCAGAATCATTACAGACAACCAAGTCGCAACAAGAGAGCATCGCACCCAACTCGCGAATCGTCTCCGGCGCGTAAGTGATAGCATCGGATTGCATCGCCGCTTGGATGTTCTGCACCAATTCTGCTTCTTCAGGACCGCGTAAAAGAAGTATCGTCGCATTGTAGTGTCGCGCGAATCTGTCAGCGAGTTCAGCGTATTGCTTTTCGGGCCAGCGTTTATCAAACGAACTCCCGCCAGGGTGGATACCCATCAGAAAAGCATCCGTACCGATACCTAACGATGCAAGTTCTGCTTCAGCGGCGGCAATCTCATCAGGCGACAACTGGAAGATAAGTTCCCGTTTGCCTTCTCCGGCACAGATGCGTCGTACCAGTTCCAAGTTCCTGTCAACTTCGTGGGTTTCCCCTTTTCGGTATTTACCGCGCCACGCGTGGGTAAGGGTGGATCTGAAGCGTTTCTGATAACGTCCTAAGCGGTAAGTCGCACCTGAAAGAAAAGCCACAAGATGGGTCCACATTGCTGTCTGCATGGCAATGGCGAGTTGAAACCGCTCACGGCGCAATTCACGATAAAATTGGAGGCGTGCTAAGATTCCGCTGTGCTTGCCATCTCGGTCAAAGGTTAGAATCCGATCCACGTCAGGGTTACCGATTAACACAGGGGCATTCAGCGGGCGCGCCAATACTGTTATTTCCGCGGATGGATAATCTTCCCGCAACAATGCAATCGCCGGGGTTGAGTTCAGCAAATCGCCGATACCATCAACACGGATGACGAGTATTTTATTGATATTAGGAAGTGAATCACTGTTTTTCAGGACGCGGGATCGCATGACTTTTCCTTGCCTGTGCAGTTAAAGTGTTCTTTATTATACCACAAAGCAGTGACATTGGCAATCTCGAAGCTGCGCACCCCAAGCAGGCAGGGGCATTTAGTTTTAAAAATTCACTTTATATGTGTGTGTGTTTTCCTCTGTAGGAGCGAGCTGTGCTCGCGATATTTGAGAAAAAGCGTCAACATCTGTAAACGAAAATCGAAATCAAAACCGAGAACTAAATCGTCCTGCCAAGCAGGGACATATCCTTGCCTTAGCACTAACCGATATGGTATACTATAACTATGCAGCACAAAGCACAAAGCACTACTGAGAGCAACCAGAAATCCTCAACACTCCGTTTCTTTTTTGGGACGCTCGTCTTCGGTTCAATCCTTATTATTCTCACCTGTTATTGGATTATTTCCGCAGAAAATCGCGTTGTGTGGGAACTCACCGATTTTTCGATTTTTCCCACTGTTCTTTTTACCTTCTTTCTCTTAGCGCTTATTACCCCGCTCCTCAAAAAGGTATTCAAAGGTTTAGCACCGACATCGCGCGAACTCGCACTGACCTATATAATGGTATCCGTGGCGACAGCTCTCGCAGGACACGACATCGTTCGACAATTAGTACCGATGATTGCTAATGCCGGATGGTTCGCAACACCTGAAAATGAGTGGGCAGACCTCTTCTTCCGATTCATGCCGACATGGCTCACGATTACCGACCGTGGGATTCTACAAGGCTATTTTGAAGGCGATGATACATTTTGGCAGAAACAGTACATGGAAGCGTGGCTGTGGCCCATCGTGGCGTGGAGCGGATTGGTCATTGTGCTCCTCTTTATGATGCTATGTGTCAATATTATCATAAGGAAGCAGTGGATTGACCACGAAAAATTGAGTTACCCCCTAACGACGCTCCCTGTTGAACTGCTCGGCAACACATCCGCGCTCTTTCGGAATAAACTCATTTGGCTCGGTTTCGGCATCGCGTTCGGATTAGAGATGCTCGCAGGCTTGAACTATCTCTTTCCTGTGATACCTTCTCTCAAAATCAAATATCAACTCTATTTTGCTGACCGACCCTGGAACGCAATCGGACGTTTGCCGATCTATGTCTATCCGTTTGCAATAGGATTTGGGTACCTCATGCCGTTGGATTTATCGTTGTCCTTGTGGTTTTTCTATCTGTTTTGGGGAGCACAACGCGTCTTTTTCAGCGCGACAGGGTGGACAACTGCTATCGGTCTACAGACGGAACAACGCGGTGGCGCATGGCTCGGTATTGGTGTTCTCGCACTCATCACAAGTCGGAAACACGTTTGGGGAATACTCCGCGACGTATTCTCCTTCAGATCTAAAGACGGTTTATACCGACTCGCTGTCTTCGGGCTAATCATCGGTATGGTGATTGTGTTGGTGTTCTGGTATTTCGCTGGACTTTCGCCATGGGTCGCGCTCGGCTATTTCGGGATTTATTTGGTGTTATGCATCGGAATGACGCGTATGCGGGCAGAACTCGGACCCCCAACACATGAATTACACAATATGCACCCCGACAGGATTATGTTACTATTCGGGGGGAGTCGTCCATTAGGCGCGCAAAATCTAACCAACACAACGCTACTGTCCTGGCTTGCGTATGGATACCGATGCCATCCGATGCCACATCAGTTAGAGGCATTTAAAATCGGCAGACAATTCCGATTGCTTGAAAACCGGTTGGTTGTGGCTCTTATTGTTGCATCCGTCGTTGGGACAATCGTTTCGATTGTCGGACATGTCGCACTCTATTATGAATACCGGTTTGCACGGTGGGGCGTTGGCGAATTTAACCGGTTGCAAAGCTGGATTATAGCACCACGAGCACCGAACTTACCGGCTATTCAACATATAGCATTCGGTTTTTTCTTCACCGGTGTACTGACGTTTCTGAAACGTCAGTTTTTGTGGTGGCCGTTTTATCCTGTCGGGTATGCTGTCGGCAACGGTTGGGCTATCGGTTGGATGTGGTTCTCAATCTTTTTGGGATGGCTCTTTAAACAAGTACTTTTCGCCGGAGGTGGGGTGCGAGCCTATCGCCGGGCGTTACCGCTTTTCTTGGGGTTCGTATTCGGTCAGTTCCTCGCCGGAAGTCTCTGGAGTTTACTCGGAGTCGTCTTGAATATGAATATGTACACCCTTTTTCCCTAAGGTTTTCAGGCAACAGCAAAATGCGTTAAAAGTCTTCCAGTGCCTCTGCTTCCGATTCAAAGACACCTATGCTTTGTGTTAGACCGATGGTGTTAAAAATATTACGGACTTGCGTAGATGGGTGTGCGACGCGTAAAACTTGTCCCTTCTCCCGCATCTTCCAAAGTAATCTGATAATTTCACCGAACCCACTGCTTGTAATGAAACTACGTCGTTCAAAGTTAAGTAGCACTTTTTCAGCGGCTTGAACCTCCACATCAGCGTAAGCGTCACTCAAGATAGCTTCAGACGCATCAGTAAGGTACCCCGTGATGTCAAATATAGCGATTTTTCCTTCGTGTCGAACCGAGATTTGCGAATTTGCTCTCACAATTCCCTCCTATAATTCGTTAAATCTGATGGTTAGTTGCAATATAACCTATTAATCCTCAGTAAAAGTGCGTTGGAGCGGTGTATGCTCGGGTTGTGAACGAATGATAGCACCATCCTCAAGATGAAGCCACGTCTCAAAGTGCCGCATCCCTTCCTGTAACTCAATGACACGGGCACCCCGCGGAAACCCTTCTCTGCCGTACGTATTATAGCCAGTCGCACGACCGTAGCAGAGACGGATACCGTGTAGATCGCCCCAGAAATCGTTGATATGTTCATGCCCAACAAAAGTCCCCATAACATCGCCCGCTTCATGCATCGCAGCAAAAAACCCGGTATTAACCTGAGGCGCGCAAACATTCTCGTATTTCACACCGTAGCAGGTATGAAAATCCCATACCTCGTCATATTCTGGAATTGGGATATGGAAAAACGCAAGGGCAGGAAGTGGATGCCCCGCTTCAGCGGTGAACTTTGCTGATTCTTGCAGATACCATACAATTTGCTCCCGTCTAATCCAATCGTAGCCGCCAATATCTGTTGGCGCATAACTACCCGAATCGATGAAATAAAGCACTGCAGCAGGTACTGCCTCTGCAGAATTTTGGATGGGTAGAACGTAATTGCCGACACCTGGTATCTCTTCGGGACCCGGTTCCGAGAGAGACAACTCGCTATCTTGCATAACCGCCATCAGCTCGCGACGATCTGCACTGCCTTCGTCATCATGGTTGCCAAAAACCGCTGCCCACGGAATTCCACATTCCTCTACTATTTTCACAACCGCTCGGAGGGAATCGGCAGCATCAGTGCATCCACCACCCGACAAAATATCACCTGTCAACACAATTAAATCCGGCGATTCTGCTGCTGCGATTTGTGTCATCAGGGCTGCTGATTGTTGGTCAGGCGGTTCACCGTTATGCCAATGAATATCGGTAAATTGCACGATCTTGAAACGTCGGTCACTGCGGAACTTCAATATATTTTTCATTATATGTTATCTCCTTGGGGCATAATCATAGCATAATTCCCAAAAATTGCAAGCAAATTCTTCACCGCCAGAAGCGTTTGGTGTAGGATTACGAAAACAGAATATTACTCTAACTCTTATAGATACCTGTATTCTTAAAAAGAGAGTAAAAAACATATTTTCTTTATCAAAACTTCGGTTCTAAAACCCCCGTGCTTTAGCTGGGGGATACAGAACCGCCCTATTGAATTAGACCAAGGGTCTATATTGAAAAAAGGGTTGACCCTCTAACATTTTTGTGATATAATATATTCGTAATCTAACACAAAAGGGGTTTAGAATGAAGTTAGAAACGCCAGATCTAACATATCAGACAATCCGATCTGCTACATACGCATGCGAGTATCATATCATTTGGTGTACGAAATATAGACGATCCGCTTTGTCTGATGAAATTCAGGCACGTTTTAAAGAACTTGTATTAGAATCACAAGAGAAACACGGTTTCATTGTCCGCACTTTGGAGACAATGACAGACCACGTGCATTTGTTGATTAGCATTCCTCCAACCGAATCTGTAGGTATCATGATTGGTAAGTTGAAGGGAACGACAGCTAAAGCATTGCGTGAGGAGTTCCCTCACCTCAAATCAAGGTTACCTAATCTGTGGACGCGTTCCTATTTTGTAGCGTCTACGGGTGGCGTGACACTCCAAGCTCTAAAGCAATATGTAGAGAACCAAAAGGGTGTATAGATGCCAAGTTTCTACCGAACCCAAACACTGAAAATAGA
Source organism: uncultured bacterium (assembly GCA_964593655.1). Lineage (GTDB taxonomy): Bacteria > Poribacteria > WGA-4E > WGA-4E > WGA-3G > WGA-3G. The sequence continues at coordinate 6,784 of CAZQIP010000181.1, forward strand.
GGAACAACCGATATTTTTTCAAGTCAATGCTGCGTCTGGTGAGGTTTGGAATGACTGCTGCTCTGAAATGGATATGTACCAATGGCAACGCGGCTATCCACATGCTCACCGAGACTTCTATTTCGGTAAAGATTGTGAAGGCTGGATAGACAAAAACCTATCTCATCCACTCTTGCATTCGCAAAGTCGGCAAGCGGTTCGGGAGCGATACTTCAAGTCTTGGAAATCCTACTCTGTCTTGAAAAAGCGCGGTGGTGTTCAGAAACCGAAACCGCCTAACAGGCGCAAGAGTTACCTAACAACACGTTGGAAAAAGCCTGCTATCCGCTTTGTTGAAGGTACACTTTTTGGCAAACGTCTTGAACTCTCTTTAGCGAAAGGTCAACCGAAAATAGAGATACCTTTGCCAAGCAACTTTGATATGTCTAAAGCAGGACATATCGCAACGATTGATTTGTGCTATAACTATGGGCAATGGACGCTCCATTTCTCGTATAAGTACGAAACTGAAACAACTGCAACCGGTGAAGAAGTGGTAGGCGTTGATATAGGCGAAATACATCCGATTGTCTCTCACGACGGGCAAGCGACTCATATCTACAATGGACGGTATATCCGCTCACTATATCGCTTGAGAAATAAAGTGCTTGCCGAATTTAGTCAGACGATTAGCCGTTGTAAACGCCATTCCAAACGCTGGTGGCGACTCACCCGCCGGAAGTGGAAGCGTATCCGAAAGATTGATAACCAAATCAAAGATGCCCTCCATAAACAGACGACCAAGTTCGTGAGATACTGTGAAGTTAGAGGGATCGGCACGATTGTGCTTGGAGACTTGACAGGTATCCGAGACCGTATTGACTATGGTAAAAAGACGAACCAGAAGCTCCACCAATGGGCTTTCGGTAAGATTGCGGCGTTGATAACCTACAAGGCAAAAGCGTTAGGTATCAAGGTGAAAGTCATTGACGAATCGTATACCTCGCAAACGTGCCCGAAGTGTGGCAATCGAAAGAAACCCACGAACCGCAACTATACCTGCGCTTGCGGTTTCAAATATCATCGCGATGGCGTGGGTGCTATCAACATACGCCAAAAGTATCTGGGACACTTCGGTGTCCCCGTAGTGGCGGAAATGGGTTCTCCCCGTATGACACCGCCCTTGGGCTTTCGGTTGAAAGTCCCTGTTGCCTCGTTTTAGACACGAGGAATGTTTCTAAAAGGAACAAAAGAATCACCCTTGCTTTAGCTGGGTGAGTATGTCAAAACCTTGCCACATCCATTTTTTCGTGGTAACATATATACTATGCCAAATGACCGTTTATCGAGCACTTATGATCTCCATACTGTTATTCTTTCAAACGAGGCGGTAGCGGAAGCACACTACCTATTGCGTTGTGAATGTCCCGAAATCGCGCAACAGGCACTTCCGGGGCAGTTCGTCCACGTTATGATTTCGCAAGGGACCGGTATGCTCCTCCGCCGGCCCTTCACAATTTATACGGTGGACGGACGCGAGATTACGATGCTTTATCAGATTATCGGCGAAGGAACGCAGCGATTGTCAGAGATGCTGGAAGGTGAACCGATACAGGTATTGGGACCGCTCGGCAATACATTTGATTTTACAACGAAACCGGAACCCGCAATTCTCGTTGGCGGCGGAGCTGGAATCGCTTCACTCATGCTGCTGGCTGTGGCATTGCATAAAAACGGTATACACACACTCGGATTGGTAGGTGCTCAGCATCATGCCCGACTCTTGAGTGTAAAGGATTTAGAATCAATTGACATTGAGGTACATGTAGCTACGGACGATGGAAGCATCGGGCATCACGGGTATGTCACTGACATCCTCGCAGACCTGCTTGAGAATACCGCTTGGCAGAGACCAACGGTTTATGCATGCGGTCCACATGCCATGCTTTCTGCTGTCGCAGAGATAACTGCTGATTTTGAAGTCCCGACCCAAATCGCTATGGAAAATCGGATGGGATGTGCGATGGGAGTGTGTCTCGGCTGTGTTTGTCCTGTCTACACAGGCAAGAACGGCATTGAATATCAACGCGTTTGTACTGAGGGGCCCGTTTTTAATGCAACAGATATTGCGTGGGATGTTTTTTAGAAATATGAAAATAATGTTTTATAACGAATTGACAACCAAAAGCCTCCAAGGCGAAATCCTCTCTGATGCGTGCTGTGAGAAGCTGCTAACTGGATCGGATGTGGAATTGCTTTCGCTATTGAATGCCGCCTATCAAGTTCGCAAAACCTACTTCCAGAACGAGGTGCAACTCCATATCCTCAACAACGCACAAAACGGTTACTGTCCAGAGGATTGTGGCTATTGCGCACAGGCAAGTTCAGCAACAACGGATATTGAGGCTTATCCCTTAAAACCGGATGCTGAGATCTTGGAAGAAGCGAAACGCGCTTACGAATCTGGCGCGTATCGTTACTGCATTGTCATGAGTGGACGCGGACCCTCGCCAAAACGCGTATCACACCTCGCAGAACTCATCCACACGGTGAAGACACATTATCCGATTGAGGTATGTCTCTCCGCAGGGCTGATTGATATAGAGTCCGCGCATATCCTGAAAGCTGCGGGCTTGGATAGGTTAAACCATAATCTAAATACTTCCGAAGCGCACTATCCAAATATCTGTAGCACGCACACTTATCAGGATCGGATGGAGACGCTACAAGCCGCGCAAACGGTTGGACTCGCCTGTTGTTCAGGTGTAATCGTAGGAATGGGTGAAGGAACAGACGACTTAATTCAGGTAGCCAAATCACTCCGTCAGCTTAAGGTTGCCTCACTTCCGGTCAACTTTTTCTTACCTATATCCGGAACGCAGTTGTCAGAATCCGTTACGGGGAACCCGCGGAGTGTGTCTACTTCTTTAACTCCGGATTATTGTCTCCGAGTCCTGTGTCTGTACCGACTCTTAAATCCACGCGCAGAAATAAGGGTCGCCGCGGGTAGAGAACACCACCTACGAAGTATGGAGGTAATGGCACTCTATCCCGCAAATTCGATGTTTATTGATGGCTACTTAAATGCGGAAGGTTCGACGGCATCGCGGACAATGGAGATGATCAAGGATGCCGGATTTAGGGTGAAAACAAACGCTGAGGACGCTGAACAACTCAATCAGAACGACATAGAGAAAAGAGATGTACTTCTCAAAGAGCTAAAAGTGCTTCGACCGCGCATGGAATCCTAAAGGTAGTAGGCACGTCCACTGTGCCGTAACTTTGTGTTAATAGCAATCGCATGCCTCTTCTTGGATTTCCAAGTGCAGTTGTAATGTTTGAGGGGACGTTGCGACTACTGCGCTACCGGTTTTAATTTTTGCGAAATCGATATGCCGCATGTCTTCTGGAATCACAAAATGTGCTTTTAACATATCCCAGTCTTTGTCAGCAATTGTGATAATTTCACCGCGATGGAAACTCACCCATATATCGCTGATCTTAGAGTTTGCGGATTCTTGCTCCAGTTTTCTTTGGGTAATTTCTACATATTGCGGATCAAGGTCTATACCGATAACTTTTCTGCCCAATCTTGCGGCCGCAACGGCTGTTGTACCGGTACCCATAAACGGATCTAAGATTATATCCCCTTCATCTGTGCTCATCAAAATGAGACGTTCTAAGAGATGGATTGGGAGTTGGCAAGGGTGCGGATCCCTATGTTTGTTATGGCGAATGCGATGAATATCTGACCAAACATCAGAAACGAGGGGACCAAACGGGTGCAAAATCTTCTTTTTCCCACCGTAATCTTTTAATAAATATCCGCACTTCCGACACCGTTTATGGGGGTAGCGAATTTCATAAAACTTGTTTTCTTGTTGATTTTTGGCGTAAAACAAGATGCCATAGTGTGACGGTTGCAAGGTCTTACCCATCGGAGCGGTTGGCGCGTCCCATGCAATCCAGTGCCGGAAATCTGCGACTTCGTTTAGGAAGCCTGCATAATAGGTAAGCCACTTCGGGATATTGTGAACAAAGATGGAACCACTCGGTTTTGTAATTCTGACCATCTCCATGATCCACTGCTTACACCAAGTGAGGTAATCGTCTGTCTCTTTTTCGTCTTTATAGGTCCCGTATTTCTTTTTCAGATTAAACGGCGGATCAGCAAATGTAACATCAATACTATCTGAAGGTATGTCCTGCATAACTTCTATACAATCGCCATGAATGATTTTGTTGATGTGTTTTTCCATAAGGCACCGTAAATGATTCACGAGTGTTTGTCAACACAATGCTATCCCAAAATAGCAGTTAATGATTCGCTAAAACGTTTGAGTTCTGCTTCCTTCAGAGTAAAGACATCTTCAAATGCCCCAACGATCCTTTCCAAATCCTTTTTTCGGACATACCACCCAATACCATCAACAAATCCCCAAAAAAGCACATTAGGGTAATATTTGGCAATAAGTTGGCTCACCGTAATTTCCGCTTTTGCTTTATCACCTTGTCCCGAGGAGGTAGTTATTAAGTACGATGCCTCAATAACAATTTGAGGATTTTCTCGGTTAGGAATAATAAAATCCATCGTGCGCTTTTGATTCTGAGCGTGTTCTTTTAACTTAGGCAGATCTACACCTTTTTCAAAACCGATTTCCATCTTATCTAAAAGTTCTTGAATAACAACTTCGGCGTTATTCTGAGACTTTCCAGAGTAAGACCCCTTCTCTTTATAGCGAATCAATGTATCTATCATCGCTTCAACCTCAAAACTGAGTTTAGAAACGCCCAATTTTTTTAACTCGAAAAGTGGAAGTGTTTCAGATAGCACAGGGACAGTACATCCTTCAAAAAAAAGATTAACAATTCCTCTTCTAAAATTGGGACACTCTCGGATCTTTTTCTCGATTTTCAAATTAGACCATTCCTGTATGTCAGATTCTTCTAATTCTGGTTCTTCTTGCCAATGATCCTTGTAGGAAAGTTTTGAGAGTTCCTTGTCATCAGTGATTCGGATAAAGGTGATTAACCTCTTAAAAGTTTCATTAGAAAATCCTGTCAGTGCCAGCAAAGCCTTGAAACCATACTTCTTTTCCAGAATCAAATCTTCAATCAACTTTTTGCTGAGGCCTTCGTTTTGGACATTATTTCTGACAACAAGTAAGGTTTCTTTTAGAGCAGTAATATCTGCTTCGCTTTTTTCCGCAAACGCTCTGGTCTGAAACCAAAAAGTATTTTGAGTTAAGACAGTATTGATTTTGTCAGTAGTACTTCTTGCCATGTTTAACGTCCTTATTAAGCATAAATTACAGACCTAAGTTCAGAAATTGTCTATGGAAAATTGAATGCACTGATTTTACCCAATCTGCGTCAGACCACCCATATACGGTTGTAGCACCGCAGGCACACGGACTGTGCCATCCGAGTTCTGATACGTCTCAAGGAGCGCGATGACAACGCGCGGCAGTGCCGTACCGGACGCATTAAGCGTATGAATGAACTCCGGTTTTGCCCCCGCTTCTGGACGATAACGGATATTCGCACGACGCGCTTGGAACGCCTCGAAGTTACTACAGGAAGATACCTCTAAAAACCGTTGTCGCGCAGGTGCCCACACCTCAATATCGTAGCATTTCGCAGCAGCGAAACCGAGTTCCACTGTGCAATGTTGCACAACGCGATACGGCAACCCGAGTGCCTGCAAAACGCTCTCAGCATTCGCCAATAGCGACTCATGTTCCGCATAAGAGGTTTCGGGTGTCGTAAACTTCACCATCTCTACTTTATCAAATTGATGGATGCGTTGTAAGCCGCGTGTGTCCTTCCCGTAGGCACCCGCTTCACGCCGGAAACACGGTGTATAGGCAGTATAGTAGATAGGCAGATCTTCGGCGGCGAGTATCTCACCCGCAAAAAGATTCGTTACAGGAACTTCAGCCGTTGGAATCAGAAACAGATCGGTGTCAGGGTTTTCTTCGTCCCTGTCACAGCGGTACATATCCGCCTCAAATTTAGGGAGTTGTCCTGTCCCTGTCATCGTAGGACGGTTAGCGAGAAACGGCGGTGAGATTTCAGTATAGCCGTGCTGCGTTGTGTGCAAATCAAGCATAAACTGAATCAAGGCACGCTCCAACCGCGCCCCTAAACCTTTGAACAGCACAAAGTTGCTACCCGCGACCTTAGCACCGCGTTGAAAATCGACAATATCCAACTCTTCAGCAATTTCCCAATGCAGTTTCAGTTCAAAATCGAAGCTCGGCAATTCACCCCACGTCTTAATTTCGATGTTATCGTCTTCGCTGGTGCCGACAGGCGTGCTTGCCTCCGGCATATTTGGAATCGTCAGCAGAATAGCGTCTATCTCCGCTTTTGTGTCATTGTTTTCGGTGGTAAGTTCCTTGATTGTTTGGGAGAGTTCCCGCATCTCCGCGATCGTCTCTGTCGCATCCAGTTTTGCCTTTTTACGCTCAGCAATCTGTTGTGAGACTTGGTTTTGGTGTGCTTTAAGGGATTGTGTATGCGTCAGGTTCTCACGCCAGCGTGTATCCAATGCTACCAGCCGGTCCAAGTCAGCCTCAGTATGACGATCTGCCAACATCTGGCGGACATCTTCGGTGTTTTCGCGAATAAACTTAAGATCAATCACGGCGGTGCCGCTCCTCTATATTTAGATTTGTACTGTGCTGTTGCGTCTGTAAGGGAAACAGCCACTGCATTATTGAAAACAATCTATGGCCCTTGCTATACCTAACCTCCCGTACGCCAACTATATTGTTGCCAATAATCGGGATTGTCAAGTTCTTGAAGGTGTCGTTCTATCTCTGTTATAACCTGTGTGTCGGTTGTGAGTTCTAAGATTTTCTGAAAATCCGCTTTCGCTTCCGGCATCCGCCCCAAAAAACCGTTTGATTCACCTCGGGTTTTGTAATCTCTGATGTCAGTGGGCTGCTGTCGGATTCTCTCAGTTATACCAGCAATTCCTTCTTCATAAAAGTTCAACATGCCTACTGACTCCTCCCGCAATTCCTGGATTTCAGCGATGAGGCATTCAGGATCCCCCTGCTTTATTAGACTGAGAGCTTCGTCAAAATCGACAATCGCATCTTCATATCGGTCTAAGTTGTATTTTATAAGTCCACGCCTGTAGTAGGCATGAAGTCGTTCACGGAAATCCAAATCTAATCGTATCGCTTCGTCAAAATCCGCTATCGCTGAACGGCGCGCCGCATGGCGAGCAGCAAGCACAGACTCGCGTGATGCTAAGTAGTCCTTTAAACAGCCCCGATAGAAATAAGCTTCGGCGAAATTTCGGTTGAGCCGTATCGCTTCATCATAATCCGCAATAGCAGCCGGATGTTGGTAGTGCTTAGTCTTTGCAAACGCCCTATTGAAATAAGCATCAGCAGCATCTGGATTAAGCCGAATAGCCTCATCGTATTCAGTGAAAACGGATGTGTCAGGTTGTCTTTCAGTTCGCATGTTTGCCCCCGATACTTCGGTATCGTTCGCATGGATAGTATCTTAATGGTAACTGTCCTGTAACGAAAAAACCACAGCATTGTAAGATACAACCTGTGGCTAATTCGGCATAGCATAATAGAAACGGGCCCGACGGGACTTGAACCCGCGACCTCCTGCGTGACAGGCAGGCGCGCTAAACCAACTGCGCCACGAGCCCATAAAGATCACCTAACAGGTAGGCGGGACAGGACTTGAACCTGTGACCTACAGCTTGTAAGGCTGTCGCTCTAGCCACCTGAGCTACCCGCCCAAAATGAGATCTTGCCAAAATAAGATTTTGATAGTATCTCACCTCAAGGACGTTATTAAGTATACCACATAGTCTAATGTTTGTCAAGAAAAAATTGATTTTTTCCGAAAAAGCAATAAAAAGCAACCCGTATCAAAATAGTTTTTCAAACATTGCTTGCCAGTTGATCCTAATTGCAAAACAAATTTCGCACCAATGCTAATACTCCCGTGGTTTGTCATTTCCGCGATACGGACGCACGCCGCGAACAAGCACTCTCTTCGGATTGTCCCCAGACGCGAGTTCGTCTGCGCTATGATAACCGAGGGTCATACTCATCCGCGTGCCTTCTGTGTGGTTGATACCTGCTGAATGGATGATCATACTATCAATGGCAAGCAAACCGCCTGCCGGCATCGGTAACGGAATCGCTTGCCCCGCAGCGATCTCCTGTAGGGCTTCATCTTTGAGATTAGCGAAAGCGGGTAAGTGGTGTGATCCAGGCACAACTCGTGTACAACCATTTTCCAAATTTGTGTCTTCCAAATAGACCAAGACAGTCGCGATTGTCCGGGACCAATGACGGACATCGCGATGTAAGGCGAGCGAATGACTTGAACCCGCATCTCGGAGATAGACATGATTGTGGCGATTTAACACGAATTCTATATCCGAACCCAATAGCGATTCCAGTGGATTGAGAATTTCATCACATGTGATCGTCTCTCGGAAGATACCGCCGCGCTCCCAAATTGCGGAGATTCGGATAATTCTGTCATCTTGACGCGCAACAGGTTCTACGCCTTCCGCTATGTCCTTCAACGCCGCCGTTTTTAATGCCGCTACGTGATCGGTAGAGAGTTGAGTCGGAAATTTAATGAAGCCGTTGTGACGAAACAACTGGATTTCTTGCGGAGTTAGTTCCATCGGTTCCTTCCATCATATTCAGAATCAGTTGTGAGATGTCAGTTTAGCATAGATTGTAATGTGCGTCAACAGAGAAACATAGTTGAGCAGAGGCATTTTGGTATCGTTTATCAACTATCAGAATGGAAACTCTGCAGATAGTGAATCCGCTTCAGTGATCTATAGAGATGAACCCTATACCTGTTCTTTATTTCTCTTGTATTTTCAAATCGGCCCACTTTGTAGTCAATTTACCACTCGCAGACACCAACCCTCTCATGCGAACAGTAACTAACTGCTTGCGAACGCCTGCATGCGAAATGTCCTCTATCCGATAGTAGTAAGCGACATTCGGTTTAGCAGTGGTATCTTTCCAGGTGTAGGTGTTGCGTTCGCTGGTTGTGCCCGCACCTTGTATCATCGTCGGGTTGACGACCTTGAATGCACCGTCCCTTGTTTCACTGCGATAAATATAAAATCCAGCATTATCCACTTCCGATTCTGTTATCCATTTGAGCACAACGCCCGTATTGGTGAGTTCTGCGCGGAAGTGGGATAAGGTGACAGGCAACGGTTTACCATCCCACTTGAGATATATTTTAACATCTGGAGTCTTTTGTAGGAGTTCAAGGAGCGGTTCTCTATCTTTAATCGGGTTTCCTGCAAGGTGTAATTCTCTGAGATTGACAAGTTCAGACAGCGGACTGACATCGCTGATTTGGTTGTTATTGAGGTATAATGATGTTAATCCCCTCAATCCTGCCAGCGGCGTGATGTCGCTGATTTCAGCAGAATCAACCTGTAATTCTGTTAATTCTGTAAAGTTTGTGAGCGGAGAAAGGTCACGAATCTTAAAAAATCTGAGTGATAAATATCTCAGTTGTGTCAACTCCCAAACTGGACTGATATCGCTGATAGGATTATTACCAATGCCTAAAACTTCTAAGTTTTTGAATGCGGAAAGAACTTTGATGTCGCTGATAGAATTATCCCCTAAACTTAAACTTTTCAAGTGCTTTAAAGTTTCGAGAGGCGTGATGTCTCGAATTTTATTAAACCCAATAGATAAACTTGTCAAATATGTCAACTGTGAGAGAGGGGTTACATCCTCGATTGGATTATCTAACAAATTTAACTCACGCAGGTAGATTGCATGTTCAAGTCCCGTAAGGTTAGTTATCTGACGGCCAACAGCTACGAGTTTAGATAGCTGTAACATATTCAGATTCGTTATGGGATCCCCGGATGCCAGGCCAAGTTCTTCTCGGATTACCGATGCTAAATTCTTATCGGGTATTGAAACAACTTCATATAAAGATATAAGAGGCGTAATATCAAGGTCAAACGGACGCGTTGTAATGTTTCCAGAAACATCTATAATTTTCAGGACTATTTTATTAGCAAAGGCTATTTCATTAGTTGCATCATTACGCCCTACCAAATCATGAGTTACAAATTCGATAGTAGCTTGTTTGCCGCTTAACCTCTGGCAAGCAGCTAAAGTCGCCTCGTTTATTTCTGCTAAATGATTATATTGTTCTGGTAGAAACCATTGCGGATATAACAACTGCACTTGGTGAAGTCCATCAGGATCAGTTAATGTAAATCGGAGACGTATTTTAGTCGGTGGTTCAATAAGTTCGGGAGGGTGAAATTGAATATCCGTGTTATTATTAATTTCTCCTGGATTTGAGTTGAAATATCGGTGTGTATATAACCATTCTGCCGCACAGAAAGTGGTTGTCATAATCCCATGAAAGTCTGAAGTATAAACTCTTTTTGCCTTAAAGTTAGAACGGTAATCATGTGTCAATCCAAAAGCATGTCCAAGTTCATGAATAGTTGGAACTTTATCAAATGCTGTAACAAATGCTACACCGCTCACGCCATTTCCACCTGCCCAGCCCGTTATCCCCGATATCGTTATTCCTGAAGTGTCTTGTATTTCACTGCTATTAAGGAAAATACTACTACTATCTAAAGCGATATAATAGATATTTTTTGACATATCGAACTGTTCTGCAATTTCGTTCACGGCACTATGGGATCCAAAGGAGGGATTCTGGTAATATGCATCGTCGTGCTGTCCGTTAACATGATGAACAATAGCATTTCCGGCATCATCGGTTTCAATTCTAAATGTTTTTCTGTCGAACCCGTGGACTTCCAACTGGTCTGCGAAAAATCGCTGCGCCTCTTTTATCTGTGTATCCAACATTTTGTCTATGTCAGGCTTCGGTTGACGGTCGTTCGGTAGAAAGTATATCACTCGCACGACATACTCTGGTGACGCGTCTTGTGCGAAATTGTTTGGCACAAATACAAGCATTGTACAAGTGAATAGTGTGAGTATAAAACATAGTGTTGTTTTCATCTAATCTTCGGGCAGGAGCTCCTAGTATTTATGCTTGAGAGGAATGCCCGCTCCTATTTGTATAGATTTCCCAAAAGTGAGGGCGAGTTGTTTTTTCGCCACAGACGCGTAGGCGATTCTCTCCGATTGTGCTGCTGCGTTCAACAGAACTCGCACTTTCTGTCTAATCGACCTGACACGGTGTCTTTGAAAAAACAGGTAAAATCCCTTTCGGGTTGTATGTTGCCCCTTACCGATCACAGATACCAAGAGAATTAAGGCGAGGGGAGTACCCTCAGATAGACCTACTATTAGTTCGGTATACCGTTTTCTAACCGTTGTTCGAGCTGCCACACCCAGTATCTGTGATATATTACGGCAGTCAACTGTTTAACTTGTAGAGTGGACGCTGGCTACGCTTCGCACAAGCCCAAGTCTTTAGACTTCGGTAGTTGACACGTTGTTCTCCTTATTTGGAAATGGAGGCTATCCGATAGACGGGCAACCAGCAACGTGGGTGATAATTAGTTGTTTTTTTATTATTTTAATTATTAAACTGATATTTCTCAAAAGTTATTGTAAAGCAGTGATTATCAAGGTTCTTTTGGTATTATTGTATGAAAATGCGTTATGAAGTCCGTAAGTATCTGTCTTTCTCCGGTGAGTTGAAGCTGTATCTGATGAAATGTGCGTCG
>CAZQIP010000182.1:0-6877 GCA_964593655.1 uncultured bacterium
CCGCCGCCTCCTTGTGAAGTTTGGTTGCTTCTACAAGTGGCGACTTTTACCGACTATGTCAATTATCTTTTATGCACACCCCTCAAATAGATAGCGAAAGCGGTATAATACTGTATCGAGCAGGGCGACCGTAAGGACATCACAATCTGGAGATAAGAGATGGGCATATCAGACAGACGCAAGTTGCCTATCGGCATTCAGACCTTCCGTGAGATGCGAGAGGATAACTGCTACTATGTCGATAAAACGGTCCACATGCGGCGACTAATAGACGAAGGTAAGCACTACTTTTTATCGCGTCCACGTCGCTTTGGCAAAAGCCTGTTTCTGGATACGATGAAGGAACTGTTTGAGGGCAATGAGCCGCTGTTCGAGGGGCTTCATATCCATAAGTATTGGGACTGGCGCGTTCGCTATCCCGTTGTGCGCTTGAGCTTTGGTAGAGGCAATTTCAAAGAAGCGGCATATCTGCATGAGAATGTAATGACGCAACTGCACACGATAGCGGAAGAAGCCGGGATTGTGCCGCGTTACGATACGGCCTCAGAGTGCTTTGGCGACCTGATCCGGGTATTGCATCGGCAGGCTGAACAGCGTGTTGTCGTGCTTGTTGATGAATACGACAAGCCCATTCTGGACGCGCTTGAGGTGCCAGAGGTCGCACGCGCCAACCGCGATTTTCTGCGTGGTCTGTATTCAACGATCAAGTCCAGTGATGCCCATATCAAATTCACATTCCTCACAGGCGTCAGCAAGTTTTCAAAAGTACATCTGTTCTCTGGCCTCAACAACCTCACAGATATTACCATCAATCCACGGCATTCCGCCCTATGCGGCTACACCGAGGAGGACCTCGACACCGTATTCGCGCCAGAACTGCCGGGTCTGGATCGAGATGAGATACGCGACTGGTACAACGGCTATAGCTGGCGGGGACAGGAGAAGGTCTATAACCCCTTCGACATTCTCCTGCTGTTCAGAAGGCAGAGCTTCGAAGCCTACTGGTTCGAGACCGGCACGCCGACATTTCTGATCGAGACGCTACTATCGCGCGGGGTCGGTGCGCTGGCTCTGGACAACATGCTGGGCAGTGATGATTTGCTGTCGGCTTTTGATGTTGACCACATCGCCACCGAAGCATTGCTGTTCCAGACCGGGTATCTCACGATTATCCAAACCGAACCGCGCGGTGGCGAGATGTATTATCGGCTATCCTACCCGAATCGGGAAGTGCGTCAGAGCTTGAACAGGAGCCTGCTAAATCACCTGACTGGCGATCCCTCACAGCGCACGGAGCATCGCGCCCGTCTGTATGACCTGTTGCTGGTCAATGACTTCGTTGGCCTGGAAAGCCTGTTCAAGGCATTCTTCGCCAGCATTCCCTACCAGTGGCACACAAACAACGACATAGCGAACTACGAAGGCTATTACGCCAGCGTGTTCTACTCCTACTTCGCCTCGGTGGGATTCGACATTGTGGTGGAAGACAGCAGTAGCCAGGGCCGCCTGGACATGGCGGTTCGTTTCAACGACACTGTGTATCTGTTCGAGTTCAAAGTGGTGGAATTGGCACCGGAAGGGTCTGCAATGGCGCAATTGCAGGCAAAGGGCTATGCGGACAAATACCGCGATCTGGGCGAGCCGATTCATCTGATCGGGATAGAGTTCAGCCGCGAGACCCGCAATCTGATAGCATTCGAGACAGCTCTTGCATGAAGAGTACAAACCGATAATGGTGTAAATGATAGATAGTCCCGAAGACGTGCCTCTCAAAGCTTGGCTCGAAGAACAAGGGATAAGTAGTGAATAGTCCATTTGTAAAAAAAGGCCGATATAAATCGACCTCTTTTGATTTTTATACAAGTTTGTTCAGATCAATCAGTAATCCTATCTGCCCCATTTCTCCGTTTTGTCATGTATGAGATAATCATTGATAACTATGAAAGTATCATTTCAGGTGCTATTGCTGGCCTCAGTGTAGCTGTAATTTTAGGGTCCGCACATGGGATTAGGTTTTTATGGCGAAAATGGCGACAAAAGAATTTTTTGCGTCGCACTATAAAATCCTGCAATGCAAGGATACAGGACAAACACTGGTCAAAGCAATTAGAAATTTTTTGTTTTATGTTGCACACAATAAGATCAGAAGTCAATTATCTTTCTATTGACCAGCAGTATGCCATTATAGAGATAGTTATCTACGCTGAAGACAGAATGGAAAAATGGAGAAAGTCCAGGGAACGAGGAGCTTTAATAGACGAAGCGATGGCTATTGACATCACCTTTGGAGAATTAGAGCAATTAAAATGGCTTAAGCTTCATAAAGAAAATTTAGTATGGAAAAAAAGGAGCTAATGGCCTGCCAAGTAGTCAAAAATGATAATTTGTTGAAAGTAAATATGACAAGCACATTTATTTCCTGCTCTTAGAAGGATCATAGACCTTCTCGATCCGCGCCGATATCTCATCAAACTCGTGTTCACTAAATACCAATTGAAATATGCTTGGTGCGGGGCCGTCACAGACCCTCATCGTGCCAGCGGTGTTGAACGCTCCTTCAAGCGTTTTCAATACTTTCCTCTTGTACTCGGTATCGGGGTTGCCAAGTAGATGCTCGCCTTTTGTCTCAAAAATCAACAGTTGCGGCACACCTGATGTTTCACCCGCCATTGCAACGAAGTCAGGATAAATGCGTCCCTGTTTCCAACCTTGCACATAATACTCACCTTGTTGGCGTACCGCCACCCGGTGCCACCAATGCAGTGCCTGTTGCTCATCGAGATAATACGCAAATCTCTTTTCCAAATCGGAATCAAAATGTTGCTCAAATACTGGATCAAACAGGTTTAACTGTAGGGACTCGCCATACCGTTTTAAGAGCGGTCTATCATTAGAGCGAACCTGTATTTCGTAGTGTTCTAACATACGGAAATTGGGTTGTCCTGTCTCCAGGTCAAAGCGGATTTCACCCTTATTCAGTTTTTCACAAAAGACCTGCTCTGCCTGATTTTCCACTTCATCCTTTACATGCTCCCGCAAAACATGCGCAAGGTAAGAACGTCGGTCATAAATATCAGCTTCTGTTTCGCCATTCTTTTTCAGGTTCTCGTTCATTTGTTGTGCAATACGGGCGGCTTGCCATTGATTCGGCAGAATATCGGACAAGCGGCGTGCGAAATCAGATATTTTGACCGTTTTGTCGATATATGGCTCTTGCTCAGCATGATAAATAGGCGGAGCCTCATCAACATCAACCGTTGCGGATTGCCGTTTAACACTGCCAGGAGCAGATGCTTTGGGATCGGGCGGTTCAATTGCCGTCCAATCTATAGGCGGCAGGATATGACTTGGATAATCGAGTTCAGTCCAATTGTCGCCCTCCTTATGGAGCACCAAGGGGAGAAAAATATCTTGCCCTCGAAATTGATCGCGACGTTGCACAGTTAGGCGTTGTGTTTCGCTCTGTTGTAGGGCTTCCGATGCGCTCATCACCTCATCGCCCAAGCCCGTCAGTCCTTCTGATTCCAGCCCATTCTTGACCTGCTCAACGACTGTCCCAACATCGGTGTTATTGCAATACACATAACACTGATTCAGCGATTCTCTATCGGTAAGTTGCGCGTGTGGTTGACGCATCACCCGCCCCACCAGTTGTGTAATCGCCCGTTGTGCTTGTGTATTGTCCAGCATCACCAACAGATAAGCGAATGGACAATCCCAACCTTCCATCAGTGCTGATTTTGTGATGATCCACCGCACCTGCGAAAATTCCGAGAGTAGATTTTCTCGTCCCAGTTCGTCATTATCAGCGGATTTGACGCGAATGGCATCCGAAGGCACACCTAAATTTTGTGTGAGATACTCCCGCACATCCTCAGCGTGAATGCGTTCACCATCCCTTTGATCTTTGCCCGTTCTCTCAACGCGTACAACTGCGATGGGACGGATATAGCGGCTCGTACTGTGTTCAAATGCTTCAGCCTCTGTTTGGAGACGTTCGAGTTCATCAACTGCCTGCCCCAGTGTTAATTGCCACTCGGCATTGGGAAATGACGTCACCTGTACGGGCAACTTGATCATTTCTTCTTTTTTCAAGTCGGGACCTTCGATATCCACAAGCAGATTGCTAATACCCCGGTTCGGTGTCGCAGAGAGTTCAATAACCATACTTGGATCAAGACGGCTGATGGAGCGGGCAAATTCTTCGTTGGACGCCTGCTTTTTTGCACCATACGCTTTATGCGCTTCGTCGAGAACTACCACGGGACGCAGTATTTTGAACACATTGAACAAACTGTGCTTGATTAAACCCCCTTCAATATTACACTCCAGATCGGGATATTCGTTTAACATGCGGGCATCGCCCAAAATATCGTCATCATCGGGGAAAAAACTCGGATAACGCCCTGAATCCCGAAACATACGCAAAAACTCTTTGCTCTTTCGCCGATTTGTCGCTGGCAGCATCAGCAACATGACGCACAAATAGTTTGCTATGTCGTTGCTATTAAACGGATTATCCTTTTCCAGCACTTTGACGCGACCACCGCTGGCTCGCTCTAACATTTGGCGATACGGGTGTTCTCGATTCCAAAGCGCGGCCTTCGTTTGTGCGTAAATCGCCTTGCTCGGTACAATCCACAATGTCAGCCCGGTCTGCCGATGGAGACGTTCTAAAGCGGCGGTAGCGAGCAGGGTTTTGCCCCCACCTGTTGGCACTTTGAAACAGATATGCGGAATCGGACGATTTGCAGCATCCGTGCGACTGACGTATTCGCCAGAACTTTCCGCAACGCCACCAGTTTCCGACAGTTTCTGCCACGCAGTTTTGGGATAATTACGTATCTCATCGGGAATATCAACCCCCGCCTGTTTCAATGCCTCAATCGCTGTTTCTGACGCATTCCGAGCTTCTTCGAGCACCTCTAACCAGCGACTAAAATTCTCGAGTGCGCGGAGTTGATACATTTTCAATTCCAGCATGTCGCTACCTCAACGGTTTTATCTTCCGTACAGTGCGTGGGGGAGTTGGCAAAATGTAATACCCATCTCTGTGAGCATTTTCTGGGGCATATACTTGCCCGGTCCGTAAACAATCGCCTTTTTGCCGTTCTGACAGCTATCGTTATGGATGCGTTCCGCCCGTTCCAGATTTAGCATAGACTCGTTGCTGAGCAAATATTCGAGGTCGGGTTTGTAGAGCATGTAGTAGTCTTGTTTGTCATCGCCGTGAAACAGGCCATCATCGGTTTTTGGCTCCAACTCACTTGCGCCAACAGAGGCACCGGTGGTCGTATATAGAAGATGAGCAGCGAGTGATTCGTACGGCGGCAATGCCTCCCCGGTGAGCATGCCCTCTACCTCAATCGGTTTGCCCAGTGTACAATAGGTGAACGATCCGCCCAAGCCCTCGCGCAGCGATTCGTCCTTCGCATTGGGGACACCGTTGATAACGCGGCGCACGCGCTCAGCAGTGATCGTATCCGCATAATCCTCACACTCTACAAGGATGAACTTACGGTTACCGCTGTCCTCTTTATTAAGCGTTAGGACAGCCTGGGCAGTCGTTCCGCTCCCCGCGAATGAGTCGAGGATAATAGCGTCTGCATTGCTTGATGCACCTTCGGCAATTTCTATGAAATTTTCTATCAATTTTGTCGGTTTTGGATTGTTAAATTCGAGAGCTGTACTTTGGAAAATCGCTTGTAATTGCTTTGTTCCTTCATCTGTGGTACCAGCGATATCCGCTAACATTAGATCAATTGGAACAATTCCCTTTTCTTTCGACTCACTGAGAAAATTTTTAAGACGTGGATAACGCAAATTCCCGTTCACTCCCCACCAGAGTCTGTTTTCCCTAACATGCTTCTCATAAGTACTCTGGCTGTACTTCCAAGCATGCGTAGGATGATTTACCTCCGCCCCCGTATGCGGATTTACGACCGCATAAACCAGATTTGGACGCTGTTCCTTCATCGCAGGATTGACGTAAGAACTGGACACCCAAGTGCCACGGGGGTCATCATCAGGGTTAGAATATGTTTCATTAAGTTTTTCGTCTCGCTTGACTCGAATGTGAGAAACAGCATCGGATTTTCTGTATGCAATAACATGCTCACGTTGATTTGAAAATAGTTTGGCGTTGTTACTCCTGCCATAGCGATGTTGCCAAATGATGTCCGCAAGAAAATTCGCCTCTCCAAAAATCTCATCCATTAACATCCGCAGATGGTGTTGTTCATTATCATCAATAGAGATAAAAATTACGCCATCGTCAGCAAGCAGTTCATGTAGTAAGTGGAGGCGAGGCCACATCATACAGAGCCATTTATCATGCCGCTCAAGGTCTTCGTTATCTACAGGCCCATTTTCTTCCAGCCATTTTTGCATAAGCGGACTATTTACATTGTCGTTATAAACCCATTCCTCATTGCCAGTGTTGTAGGGCGGATCAATATAGATGCACTTGATACGATTCGCGTAGCGGGGCAATAACGCTTTAAGGGCATGCAGGTTATCCCCGTGGATAATGAGGTTATCATCCGTGCCGGATGGATTGCAAGAACGGGTCTCATCCGGTTCAATTGGGCGATAAGGAACCGTGAGATGATGGGCGTAGATATGTTGCTTTCCTTTGAAATCGAGTGTGGGCATAGGAAAATTCCTCTAAAAATTAGATCGCGGGTTCTCACAGATTATTTGGTTGAGGGTATAAACGCAATTGGCATACAAAGGTACTCATTCTATCCAACTGCGAAATTGCTGTAAAATATCAAATGGTACTTTGAGCGAAACAGCTTGATGTGCCGCGAGTAAAATCTGACCGATTTTTTTCTTTCCAGTCTCACGGCTGTTGCAGGCTTGTTCTATCTGAGGT
>CAZQIP010000183.1:0-12521 GCA_964593655.1 uncultured bacterium
CATACCATTTTATGAACATCTTTTATGCTGCCACGCACAGATACCGCGATATTGCGTGTAGAAAGTGAAATTACCCCATTCCACCTATAGACTCGGCTGCCGTATGGAACAAGCCCCAGCCTTTAGGCTGGAGTCACTGACTCTTGATCTATTCTCCTTCCGAAATCTATGCCGCTGCTGCGTCTGATTGTTGTATCTTTAGTGTAATATAAGTGCCCTGTTTCCGTTTTTCAAAATCTAATTTGCCTTCGCGGGCAAGCCAACCGATCGCCATGAGAACTGTGCGTTCGGTCTCGCCGAGTTCGCGTGTTAATTTCGTGACGGTGGCTTCGCTATTTTCTTCAAGATAGTGCCATATAGCACCCGCGACGCTTCCAATATCTTCTAACATTGCTACCTCCAAGCATATAAAAATTGAGGGGGTTTTTCAATACATTTTAACCGATGCCTTGTGCAGTTTACGCCAAAAATTTCTTATAGAAAACCAAAAGATGCCGCACAAGGCTTCAGGATATATTATAGTTACTTTCAGTAAGGTTGTCAAGCGTAATAGACGCTGACACGAATTTGACATCTATTTGAACATTGTGTTATAATTTCGCAACGGATATATGATTACTAAACCGTCCTTATTATCTTTTTATTTTTTTAGGACTTTACTTGCCGACCTATATAAAAAACGCTAAACGAGGTAAAAATTTGAGTATTGTTGTTCACGTTACACACGAAGCCATCCAAAAAATGGGAGGCATCGGTGCAGTTTTGGAAGGGTTATTGACAACCCGCAGCTACAATGAAGCCATTGAGCGCACCTTTCTCGTCGGTCCCCTCTTTTCGGGTGCCGATTTGGGTGGATTGGATACCCTCTTGTACCACGCGAGCAGTGGAATAACAGATACACCGCACGCAAAGGTGCTCAGCGAGATTGAGCAGACTTATCATGTAGAACTCGTCTACGGACAACGCCAATTTGAGGACAAAAAGCAGAAAGTTACAATCCTCACGGATGTCATCTTGGTGAACGTCTCGAGCAGCAACGAAGCACTGACTGGACAATTCAAATGGCAACTCTATGAGCATTTCCAAATAGAATCAAATCGTTACGAAAACGAATGGGAATTTGAAGAGTACGTCCGTCTTGCCGAACCCGCTTATGCTGCGCTGCAGGCAATCATCGGTGAAGAGGCAACGCCCCCTGTGTTTATCATCTCACACGAATTCATGGGAATGCCTCTTGCCCTCAAAACACTCATTGAACGGAAAAACAACGCGGGTGTAGATGGGGCGCAGAATATGCGGACGGTCTTCTATGCACACGAAGTGGCAACGGTCCGCCCTATTGTTGAAGGGCACCCGGGACACGATGTCCGTTTCTACAACGCCTTAGATCAGGCAAAAGCGCAAGGGCAATCCATCCGCGATGTCTTCGACGATCCGTTCTGGTACTTTAAGCATGCCTTGATTGATAAAGCACACCTTTGCGATACCATCTTCGCCGTTGGCGATCTCGTCGTAGACGAACTCCGGTTCTTGGCAAAGCCGTTTGAAGACTTTCCGATTAACCTTGTTTACAACGGCATCCCCGCGTTTGAGGTGAGTCTGCAGGAGAAATTGACATCAAAGGCACTGCTCCAAAAATATGCGAAAACGCTTTTAGATTATCGTCCCGATTACGTATTCACACACGTGACGCGGCTCGTTAAAAGCAAAGGCTTGTGGCGCGATTTACAGGTACTCATGCATCTGGATGCCTTGCTCGCTTCTAACGATAAAACTGCTGTGCTGTTCATCCTCTCCACAGAAATTGCGACCGGGCGACCGAACGAAAGCATCCACGAAATGGAGGAAGCATACGGCTGGCCCATGTACCATAAAATCGGCTACCCGGATCTCGTCGGTGCAGAAATCGAATTGAACAACGGTGTCTCCGCTTTCAACCTACAATCTAAGGCGATCAAAGTCGTTTTTGTCAATCAGTTTGGATGGAGCCAAGCCACTTGTGGAAAACGGATGCCGGTAGAGATGGAATTTATGGACATCCGCAAGGGGAGTGATGCGGAATTTGGGCAGTCTATTTATGAACCCTTCGGGATCGCCCAAGTGGAGCCATTGAGTTTCGGCGCAATTTGCGTCGTTAGCAATGTGTGTGGCTGTTGCGGTTTCATTCAACGTGCCACCGACAACCGAGAAGTTCCGAATGTTGTCGTTGCTGACTATACGCAGCTACAAATTCCACCGAAATCGTTAGACGATGTGCTCCATATTGGCTTAGCAGAACGGAATGCCATAGAATTAGAGAATAGCCGAGACATCGCTGCGAAACTCTTAGGACGTTTGCCACGTAAACCCCGTGACGTAGAGGATATGCTGCGAGAAGGCTACGACATCGCTTCCCGGATGAGCTGGGAGGTCGTCGTTAAGGATTATTTCTTGCCTGGATTGAAACGGGCATTGTAATATTTGGACAGTTTGTCCATAAAAGGATTTGATTATCATGAAAGAGGTCCGTAATTCTAATGATCCAATGCCGTTGTCTCCAGGAGAGAAATTGATGACCCCTGAACAGAAATTTTTCTTCGACTTACGGGGTTGGCTTCTGTTACCATCGGTATTATCCGCGTCGGAAATCGAAGAGATGAAAGCGGAAGTCTATGCAGGTGCCAGACACAGTTATCAGGGAGCACTCCAGAATTTACTGGATCATCCTGCTCTTGTAGGTATTCTCAACGAAATTCTTGCTGATGAACGATTTATCTTTGACGATTGCTACGGCTTTCGATGTGAGAATTCGGTTACGACGGTCAGGAAACCTGGCTGGAGCACTGCTTCTGATAGGGGGACTGCGGTGCCGCATGTCGTACGACCGCCACAACAAGCAAATGCGATGCGGTACCAGGTCGCCGGTGGAAAGATATTCGCAGGGCTCACACGTGTGATTTGGGAACTTGAAGAGGTGAAAGCCGGACAGGGGGGGACGACTTTTCTGAGTGGGTCTCATAAGGCACATTTCGACTATGGTGGACCGGACCCATACCGTCCGAATATTAGTGAGTCCCCTTGGGAGAATCAGATAAAGGATGTGATGGATGACTATAGTTGTCCGCCTGGGTCGGTGCTTATTTTCACTGAGAGCGTTGTACATGCTACCAACAACTGGACGAACCCTGACAATCCGCGTTGTGCTGTGTTTAATTGTTACAACTCGATCTGGGCACAATGGTTTCGGTTGAATCTAAGTCATGAAATTATAGAAAAGATGCCGCCAAAACGGCAATCTTTATTCCGTGGCACTTGGGCAATCGGTGGTGGTCCCGGTGGAAATCGTGCGTATTCACTGGAGAATAACACCACATAATTCCAAGACTATTCAAGTTACAAGGAGATATCAATGTCAAAAGAAACGTTTAATAATGAACCCGTGCCGATGACACCCGAACAGAAGTTTTTCTTCGACTTACGGGGTTGGATTTTATTACCATCAATATTATCGGACTCAGAAATCGAAGAGATGAAAGCGGAAGTCTATGCGGGCGCAAGACAAAGTTATCAAGGCGCACTTCAGAACCTCCTTGACCATCCGGCAATTGTAGGGGTTCTAAATGAAATTCTGTCCGAAAATCCGTTTGTACACGACGATTGCTACGGATTTCGATGCGAAGGATCATTTACGACCGTGAGACATCCGGGTTGGAATGTGTCCGAACGTGGCGATAACGGTCTACCGCACGTTGTGCGTCCACCGCAGCAGGCGAATGCGATGCGGTATCAGGTCGCCGGTGAAAAGATTTTTGCGGGATTGACGCGTGTCGTCTGGGAACTTGAAGAGGTCAAGTCAGGACAAGGTGCTACTTCTTTCCTCAGTGGTTCACACAAAGCACACTTCAACTACGGCGGTCCTGACAAGTATCGTCCGAATATCGGCGAATCCCCGTGGGAAGGGAGCATGCGTGAGATAATGGATGATTATAGCTGCCCACCGGGTTCTGTTGTCATTTTCACTGAAAGCCTTGTGCATGCCGCGAATGATTGGACGAATCCTTCAAACCCCCGGTGTGCGGTTTTCAACTGCTATAACTCCATCTGGGCGCAGTGGCATCGGTTAAATCTGAGCCATGAAATCATCGAAACAATGCCCCCGAAACGCCAATCCTTGTTCCGTGGCACGTGGGCGATCGGTGGCGGTCCCGGTGGAAACCGCGCGTATTCACTGGATAATAACACGACGTGATAACAAGCACATCTGGATTTTACGCAGCTTTGGAAAGGTCAACGGTTTTGCTGGTAGCCAGACAGAAAAAAACTGGAGTGTCTGGCTCCAGCAATCCAACATAGACATACCATAACGGCAGAGGTCACGGTTGGCTGTCCCTATTTTTCCCAGAAGGAAAACACCGTCCATACGGAACGTATTCGGGCAAAGGTATTATCAGAAAATAGACGCTGCTTGTTGCTAATCTGCGGCTTCACCACGCGTCGATTCTGTAGGCGCGGGTTTCTCAGCAGGTGGTTCCGGGTCGACGAACTTATACTTACCGGACTTCCGCATTTCTTTTTCCACTTCTTGATAGTAAGCAAACAATTTGTTAAGATCATGTCCACATTTTTCTGAAATTTTCATCCGCATTTCGCGAACTTCCTTAACGACTTCATTCATTTCTGGACTGCAAAGATCAATGTTCTTACGCATTTTATGCAGTACCTCCTAAGTAGTCATGTGGTGTTTTTAATCTTGGATCTTGGTGTTGTTAAACCCAATTTTCTGTTTATGAATTTGATTTTTTTTTCACACACCAACACCTGTGCACTCCGAGCAGGAACATAGAGTTGAATTGACTGTGCCTGCCCCTCTATCGCAACATCCTGCCACGGATAGTGAACTCCCTCTACAGCACCGTAGCCGCCATATACTGTATCATCGGTATTGAGAACAAGGCAGTAATCCGCTCTTTCAGGGACAGGGATCCGCCAATCTGTGACAGATTCAGTCGGATGAAAGTTGAAGGCAAAGACAAGTCCACCCCGCGCGTAGACGATCTGTTTCGCTTCCTCATGAATGAATAATAACTGGATATTTTCATCAGCAAGCAGACGGTAGGTTGCATCGAGGTGCTGCATCGCCCGATCAAAAGCGTTGAGATGCTTATAGCGGAGGGTATCATTATCGACAAGATGCCACTGTCTGCGCGCATACCAGTAGGAATTATTGTTCCCTGCGCGTGGGAAATCAATCCACTCAGGGTGTCCGAACTCATTCCCCATAAAGTTCAGATACCCCTCACCGCCTAAACTAAACGTTAGGAGTCGGATGAGTTTGTGGAGCGCAACGCCGCGAGAAATAAGAGGGCTCGTCGTGGAAACACTCATGTTCGTGTAGAGTTCAGCGTCCATGAGTTGCATAGCAAGCGTCTTATCACCGACAATCGACTGGTCGTGGCTCTCGACGTAAGCGATGTGTTTTTCACCTGCACGGCGGTCGCGTAACATACCGTAAATCTCGCCGATATGCCACGCTTCGTCCTGTTTCTCTTTTAACAACCGAATCCAATAATCCGGGATACCCATTGTGAGCCGATAATCGAAGCCGAGTCCCCCATCTTCGGTAGGACGTGCGAGACCGGGCATACCGCTCATGTCTTCAGCAATCGAAATAGCAGCGGGATTGATAGCGTGGACCACCTCATTCGCCAACATGAGGTAAGCGATAGCGTCCAACTCAACATCGGTGTCAAAGTAATCCGCATAGCCAGTAAACTCTCGTCCTAACCCGTGGTCGCTATAGAGCATACTCGTGACACCATCGAACCTGAATCCGTCAAACCGATAGGTTTCTAACCAGTATCGAATGTTGCTCAGTAGGAAACGTTGTACCTCGTACTTGCTGTAATCAAAGCATAGCGAATCCCATGCGGCGTGCTCACCTTTCGCTCCCGCGTGGAAATACTGATGTTCCGTGCCATCAAAACGGCTCAACCCTTCGTTGAGATTTTTAACCGCGTGGCTATGCACCAGATCCATGATAACCAGCAACCCCATACCGTGTGCAGTATCAATGAGTGCTTTCAGTTCCTCCGGTGTCCCAAAACGGCTTGAGACAGCAAAAAAGTTGCTCACATGATACCCGAAACTCGCATAATACGGATGCTCCATCACTGCCATGAGTTGCACAGCGTTATAGCCTAAATTCACAATTCGGGGCAAGATATTCTGCGTGAACTCCACGAACGTTCCGACCCTCTCTGCCTCTTGTGCCATCCCGACATGCGCCTCGTAAACCCGTAACCCCTCAGCGTTGATGTCAAAATCGGGTGCGCTGTGCTGCCACTGATACGGATGCTGTGGTGCCCAATACTGACCTATAAAATCAGCATCACCTTCCTGAACGACGCGTTGAATATACGCCGGAATCCGATCAAGTCCATGTAGGGGGTTTTTGCTTGGGTGTTTCTTCGCGGTCACCTCGTCGCTACTGACAACATGCACCTTGACGAGGCTGCCGTGTGTGAATCTATCAACATATTCGTTGTCTGGCAAAAAGATATGCCACACCCCCCAATCATCAACGGACATCGGGTTCGCATCGCGCGACCAGTCGTTAAAATCGCCGATAAGGGCAAGCCTCTCCGCACCCGGTGCCCATTCGCGGTACCAGACACCGGTCTCCCCTTCATGTTTGCCACGGTTAAAACCGAAATATAGGTGTCCTCGGCTAATCTCGCCTAATATACCACCCGCTTTCTCAATCTCTGCCTTGAAACGTTGATAGTGCGCAAACCGTTCACGGAGTTGTGCAGTGTAGGGTTTCAGCAAGGGGTCTGTATTGATGAGGGCAGTGCCGTCAGCCATGTTTCCTGTCAAATGTCGTTTTCTCATTCGTTGAATTTTTTCCTTCTTTTTAACTGCGTGAAACACAAAAGTCAAAAATAGACACGAAACGAGGAAAAGAAAAGATTCGGATAACTGCCAAACTCCGACTGAAATTCGGAGGATTCGCCATTTTTAGGTCGTTTTCCGATGCTCACAAAACCTCCAATAGAGAGGTGAATATCCTCCGCGACGTTATATGCGATCTGTGGCGCAACGAAAGTTGACGGGTCGGATAGGTTAAACAGCAGCTGTCCACTGAAACTTATCAGCGGTGTCAGTTGGCGGGTGAATCCGGGAGCAAGATAGTGCCTCCCCAGTAGATAAACACCGCCACGGGTGTAAGCTGATTGCTCTAAGTTGGCGAGATAATTTTCCGGTTTCCGCGCACCCGCCCCGTTGAAATGATATTCAATAAAGGCGTAAGTCTCTCCGCCGAAGCTATAGTCCAAACCCACAGAGGTCCGCAGATAATTATCTGATACGTCGGGTTCATCATCAAACGGTTCAACAAGGACATAAGCCGTTTCTAACCAGGACCCCGCACCGCCAATACCGCGTGCGACATCGAAACCGATAAGCAGATCCCTCTGAAATTCCAACAGTAAAATTGAAAAGTCCGTCTCTGCGGCGTTCAATTGCGTCCGGAGAAAGACAGCACTCTTGTCAAAATCGAAATTGTTGCCGAAGATGTATCCGGTATCCACCTCACCCATCACACCGACCGGAATACGGACACGAACTGCATCTACGCCAACGCGGTCTTCCGTGTCCAACTGATCATAGGTATACGGCGCAATAATATCGGTTGGATTTATGATCCGAGCACTGCCCCAAGCAATCGCGTCCCTACCGATAGAGAAGTCTGCAAAATCGGTACTGAACTGAACCGCAGCACGATCAAGGTTGTGATAGATACCAACACTGCCCATCGCTGCATCCGCACTCGGATAAATCCGTGCGTCAAAATCTACAACGCGGTAACGAGATGAAGCAACACCGACAGCGAAAGGAGACTGAGAAAAGAGTAAAGGGTCTTGAACGCGCGGCGTAAAGTCGTAGGCGACAGCAAACGAAAGTGTGTCGGTTGGTGTGTGGGAGAGATTAAGCCGCAGTCGGTTGACGACGATCCCCGTTATCGGTGCGCCTGGGAACGGTGAATTGAAGACAGTGGAAAAGTTTTTGTAGTAACCCCCGACTTGAAACTCAGCATCAGTGGTACCTACAAGTGCCGTTATCGCCAAATAGATGACAAGTACCAGGATTATTCTCATCAGAAATTTTTATCTCTCTTAACTGGCAACTGATAACCGAAAACTGGTAACTATTAAAACTGACAACTGATAACTATTACTTCGTTTCATCAGTATCTACCCGCCCGTCGCGAAGTGTAATGAGACGCGTCGCACCCTCCATCACCATCGGATCGTGCGTTGAGAAGATGAACGTCATGCCGGTTTCCGTGTTGAGGCGACGCATCATTTCAAGCAGATCGGCACCCGTTTTCGAGTCGAGGTTTGCTGTTGGTTCATCGGCAAGGATAATCTGAGGTTCAGAGACCATCGCACGCGCAATAGCGACGCGCTGCTGCTGTCCACCTGACAGCTGCGTCGGTGTCCGGTCGGCGACCCCTTTTAACCCGACAGCTTCGAGCATTGCAATAACCCGCTCGTGCCGTTCCGCCTTAGGGACACCTGCCAAGAGCATGATGTATTCAACATTTTCCTCGACTGTCAACACAGGAATTAGGTTATAAGCCTGAAAGATGAACCCGATGTTATCGCGTCGAAAGTCGGAGAGTTGGTTGCCACTCATCTCCGATAGCACCTTACCTGCCAGCCACACTTTCCCTTCTGTGGGCGCGTCCAAGCCAGAAATGATATTGAGGAAGGTTGTTTTGCCCGAGCCAGAAGGGCCCACGAGTGCCGTAAACTCTCCCAACTGAATCGTTAAATCGATCCCGTTAAGCGCGTTGACGGGGATGCCATCCGCTTCATAAACCTTCGTCACACCTTCTGTAACAATAACATCTGTTTTTTGTGCCTGTTCCATTGTAACTTCCTGAAAACTATTTTGTCGAGTTGGGTCTGAATTTAGCGAAAACCTGCTTTTGACGTAGGAAAAAGCGGAGCGAGAACTTCACAGTTGAAAAATTTAAAAACTCCGGCGCATTGCGGTTGCTGGAGAAATCTTGGCTGCGTGGCGTGCAGGATAGAGACCAGCAATGATCGTAAAAATAAAGAGCCACACCGGATAAATAATGAACTGTTCAACCTTCATGATTGGGCGGATGAATTCCTGTATCGTTACTCCTGTCATTTCAATGCCGGTATAGTCAATGCCGACATGCGCAAAAACCGCCGTCAAAACGAAGCCGAGTATCGCCCCGAGTCCAATACTCACAATCGCTAAGGCACCCGCCTCAAACAAGATGACGCGCGCCATACCGAAAGGACGCGTCCCGACAGCACGTAACACACCAAACTCAAACATCCGCTCGTACAACGACATAAAAAGCGTGTTGATAATCCCAAAGACAACCAGAAAAAATAAGATAACCGCCATCATGTATTTGCCGATTTTCGTCATTTCTAATATCGCTGTCAATTGCGACATCAGTTCTGTCCAACTTAAAGCTTCGTTGCCGTGTTCGGAATACGCCTTCCAAAACGGCAGTGCCGGATCTTGCGAGTAGGCAAGAGAAGTAAATTTAATGGCGATTTCATGTGCCGCGTTCCCGATACCGAGCATCTCTCGCGCTTTTTCGATCTGAACAAAAGCCATGCCGGCGTTCATCTCTTCACCCGCAAAATAATAGATACCGGAAATCCTGAACATCTCTTGGGAGAGATCGCCGGTTTCGGCTTGCGCGACTGTCACGACAACTCGGTCCCCAAGCCCAATTTCCAAGATTTCTGCAAGTTTCGCACCGATAACGATATCGCGGCTGCTATCGCCCTCAAAATAGACACCTTCGGTGATCGCATCATCAATTTGGGACAGAAATTTTTCTGTCGGCGGATGAACCCCCACAAGCGCAATCGCACTGACATTCGCTGGAGACGTAATCATACCTGGCGTAAGCACCCTTTCGGTAAAATGTTCGACAATCCCTTCCTGAGCGAGACCCTCCGTTACTTCGTCAAGTGCCTGAATCGTCAATGAGACCTCTTGTACGTCTCGAAAACCTGCCCGATGAATCTGCGCGTCGCCGAGGAAGGAGGCAGTGGCCGTCCGCACCATATTGTCTGCCATCCCGATCATTAACGCATCAACAAAAATCAGTGCAGCCAGACCGATGCCGATCGCTGTTGCAGCAATAATCGTACGCCGTTTATTCCGAAAGATATTGCGCCAAGCAAGTTTTACTAAAATCAACCACATAGTCTTTAGTTATCAATGTGTCCGCATCGCCTTCGCAGGCAGAATACGGGCAGCTTTTATCGCTGGAAATAAACTGACGATTGTCGCTGATAGCATAACCGTGATCGCTGGCGTAACCAGACATCGGACGTTGACTTCAGCATACAACGTCTTAAGTTTCATGCCACCATAGGTAATTGGCTCGGGATACGTGATGCCGTATATGGAGAATAGATAATTCAGCAAGACCCCAAGGAGCGCGCCAACACAGATGCTGCCAAGTGCTATGATGACCACTTCGCAAACGACGAGCCAGAAGATTTGCACCGGTTTTGTCCCGACCGCCTTCAGCACACCGTATTCACGCGTCCGCTCCAGCACCGACATCAGCACCGTATTGAAGACACCCATAGCAACAATAAGCATAATCACCAAACGACTGATCGCGTCTCCTTGTTGATCCGTCCGCATCGCCCGATAAAAGGATTTAGCGACTACCTGCCACGGTGCTACATCAAGCGTCGAATCATTGAGTTGCGTTTCGATTGCGCCCGTAATTTTATCGACCCGGTTGATGTTTGAGACAATCACAACAATTTCGTGAACACGTCTGTCAAGCACAAGCAATTCTTGAGCATCTTCAATGTGCAGATAACACGCCACGCGGTCCGTTGTGTCGTCTCCGCTCTCTGCGATACCGACGATTTTATACACGTCATTCGCAATCGAACCGTCAGCGCCCTGTGAAACGATTACAATTTCACTGTCAACCGTTGCGGACACAATTTTTGCCAAACCTTTCCCAATAACCGCCTCATGCGATGGTGTTTCTGTGAGTGTGCTGCCTTCAACGACTTTTTGGTCAAAACGGGTTGCTGCGGTTTCACGTGCCACATCAACCCCGATGATTTGGACACCCGTACTCTTTTCACCAACCGAGCCGAGTCCTGCGCCGTAGACACGCGGGGTCCACGCTTCAACACCTACAATACGCTGAATCGTCTCACCCACAGCAGAGGCGTTGTCGATTGTTTTGTAGAGCGACGGTTTATCAAGATACCCGTCGCGATGCACCTGAATATGTCCAATACGGTTTCGGGTGAACATCGCGATAATGTTCCCGTAGGCACCATCGGACAAACCAATGGTGAGCGATAAGAGCGCAAAACCGACAATCATCGCGAGTGCTGTTAGAATGGTCCGCCGCTTTTGACGGAAGATATTACGAAACGCAATCTTAGGTATCATAGAGGAGTAGGCACACTCCGTGTGCCGTCCAACCTATCTTCTTCTTTGAAGATTTCTGCGTGTGAAGATTTTATCGTCGATCTCCGAATCGAAGGTCGCATTCAACCATTGGACAACCGTTTTGTGTCCCTCTTTGTTCTGCGGAATTATCTCCATCACGGATGGCGCGATTTTGTCGCCAAAAGTTTTGATCTCTTTGAAATTCATAACCCGCATCAGGTTCCCTTTCTCGTCATAGAACCGCTGCCACACCGGTATATAATCGTCAGACTGCACGGCGGCAACAATCTTGCCCCAAACGATTGGAGAATCCTCTTTGGGGACGAGTTGGATATAGAGGTGTTCTGAAGACGCGTCTTTGGGTGTAACGTACTGATAGGTATAATCGTCGAGCATCGACGACTCTCTCACCAAGTCGTCATTTGTGAAATCGGAGCCCATCCACGACCCCATCATCATCGACGGCGGAATCTTCATCGTCTTGTTTGTCTTCGGCAGATAGTTCCACATCTCGTTTCCAATGCGGAGTGTCGCGACCCCTTGCTCCTTCTTCGGTGCCGTAATCCGAATAAAAGTCTTGCTCATCCCTTGCGTCCAGACTGTCATCGTGAGGGTGCGTTCCCAGTGTGGCGTGACGATGTGCATCTCCATCTCGGCATGGCTCGTCTCGCTACGATAGAGCTGATCAATCTTTTTGACGATGGTTTCAACATCAGGAACATGTTCATCGGCTTGCCCGGACACGCAGACCAAAGCAGCCAATACAAGCAAACACCACACCTTCAAACCCCGCGATCTGTTCTGTATTTTATCTCTGAATTTCGCCATCTTCTTGGTCGTCCTTTCCGCTTTTATCTTATACTTTATATTATAAAACAAAATGTCTCTAAGGTGCAACTATTTTCAAACGTCACTTACCCCCATTTTTTTTGGGGTTTAGAATATGGTTGATGTTGTTAGGTTTATGTGTGAGAAAGTCAGTCAATAACTGGTGCCCAAAAGTGGATCGCCTCTACGGCGTATACCTGTAAAAAATGAAGTTAGAAAGT
>CAZQIP010000184.1:0-1680 GCA_964593655.1 uncultured bacterium
TCTATAATCAAATCAAACAGATGTGGGAAAAATTAGATAAAGAAAAGAAGCAGTTTATCCGCAATGACGCTGTCTTAGGCCCCCCATCGCGTGGCGGTGAAGATATGGATGCGGGATTTGGCTTGGAAGGTGTTGAATACACCTTCTGGGAAGGTGAAGACAAACCATTAATATTGCTCTATTTCCACCAAACCGCATTATACGCTGGAAAAATTAAAGCGGAATCTGAGCCGCAGGTGCCACACGTACAGGGTTATTACGACTTCTACAATAGAGAGACTATCAATACCGTCCAACGGACGTGGCTTGTCCGGAAACCAGCACTTGAGGCGATCTATGTTCAACCCGCAAATTTGGGACGAATGTTGTTGCGGTTTTCACCAGTTGGTCTGTATGATGCAGCGACCGAAGCTTGGGCGGGCACCGACTTAGAGGGTATTCAAGATTTTTTCAGCACAGTTCAACGTTACCGACGCTCAGTCGTTGACTATTTCTATGACAAAAAGATATTTGAATCGCGACAGTGGTTCGCTGCCGACAAAGGCACAGCCGACTGGGATGCGCTCCCTCAGTTTTCCTTTCACAGAAGCGATACCGGTATCAATGCGAAACGGGCACTTCCGGACATGCTGCTGTTGCTTACAATGAATGTTATCCTCTTTACAGTGATAATGCTAATTTTTATCAAAAGCGAAGTGTAGGAGAATCATCAATTATCAGTACGGTTTTTCTACGAACTGATAAGGGGACTTAGGGGATTAAAAATACAGAGCCATTCAATTTTAAGAAATTTAGGTGGCAACTTGCGTTATTTTATCCAAACACACGCCTATTGGTGCAGAATTATGCACCCATTTCACCGTTTCGTGGTGTCACTATAGGGTGAAATCGGAGGTGAACCATGAAAAACAGTGATACACAATTAATCCAGCGTGTTCTCAACGGCGATGATACCGCTTTTTCCGAACTCGTCAAAAAATATCAAAGACAAGTGCACGCGCTTGTGTGGCGAAAAATCGGAGATTTTCACATCGCCGAAGAGATTACACAGGATACATTCCTGAAAGCCTATCAGAAACTCCGAACGCTCAAGAAACCGCAGCGTTTTGCGAGTTGGCTTTATGTGATTGCCGCAAACCGCTGCAACACATGGTTACATAAAAAGCATTTTCGGGCGCAGTTGTTAAAAAATAACAGTGGCGCGCGACCTGAAAAAACGTCGTACTCTGAATATGTCGTTGAAGAAAACGAGCGCATCTCCGTGGAATCCCAACGCGAGGTCGTCAAAAAACTACTCGCGAAACTTGAGGAGAGTGAACGCACTGTAATGACGCTACATTACTTCGCGGAGATGTCGTGTACCGAGATCGGCGCGTTCTTAGGTGTATCAGTCAACACGATTAAGAGTCGGCTGCACCGTGCCCAACAGCGTTTAAAGAAAGAAGAGCCCATGATAAGAGAGGCTTTAGAGAATTTCCAAATCTCACCGAATCTTACCGAAACCATTATGCGCGAGGTTTCAAGGGTCAAGCTTGATGCCCCGTGCAGTAGCAAACCATTAATGCCGTGGGCAGCTGCTGCGTCCACATTAGCAGTGGTGTTGCTCATGCTCGGTTTTGGAAACCACCAATACCTGACGCGTTTTCAGAAACCTTATAGTTTCGATGCCACTTCGGAGAT
>CAZQIP010000185.1:0-6185 GCA_964593655.1 uncultured bacterium
GGACAAACCGCTTGACAAGCGCGATGCCTGTTGTCTTTGACGCTTGCGCGGAACGGAAACCGGATTGTCCCATCGGTGGCAGCAGAATAATCACGTCTGTGCCAGATAAACCTTCCAACGCATTAGAAAATGAAATTGCAGTATCACTTGCGCTTAACGCATTTGATTCCACAAGATCCTGAAGTCTTCCAGGTGTATCTTCTTTTGAAGAAACAAACCTATTTTTGTTGGATGTCGCATCCGACACAAAGACAATTTCGTGTGCCGCCTCCGATTGACACAAGCCCCAGGCAGCCGAAACGGCAAGCTGACTGTTGCCCAATAAAGCTACTTTCATCTATCACCCTATAACGGATTTGTGGGAAATCCATTTGTACTTATGTTAAAATAAATATTTCGGTAATTCGGGGTTACAAACCCCTCCCACCTTACCATGTGTGTTGGAACCCTAAAACTACACTAAAAGTGTCTCAACGATTGCTTGAAATTGCTCCTCAATATATTGACGGTGGCTGTCCATTTCGGAATCTGATGCCAATTTTGTGGATACCAATTCATCGTACCGTTCAACGTATTCGAGCAAGGTGTCCACCTCTTTTTCATAACAGATTGCCGAGGCGAGGACTTTCTCCTTCAACAGAAGCGGGAGTTCCGTCTCAGTAATCTGGGTTAATTCCCATCGCCACACCTTTTCAGATATATAAGCGACAAACTGATCCAGCAGATCGCCCTGATAGTCGGTGCTTTGAAGTGCCTTCACCTCTTGAATGAGTCCTAAAACATGGTTGAAGAGTTCATCGGAGAAGTGTTGTCGTAACTCCATTAGAAGTCTGCCCGTCGTTGATACTGGCAGTTGATTTTGTAGGAGGAACATCCGCAAATTTGGATAGTCTTCAACACTCTTGCTGTCATCAAGCCATGTTTCGCCGATCGCTGGCAAATCGCTTAGATCGAAACTAAGTACCTGCTGTTTCCGAATTTCCTCAAGGTTAGAAGTGCGCGGATCAAGCCCGGCTGTCGCTAAAGTGGCGATAACCTCTTCCTGCCGGTAAGGTCTTAGGAACGTCATAAGTTCTTCGACTTTCTGCTGTTCTGCCGCAACAGCCTCAACATTTACTGCGCCGCCATTTTGGGAATTTCCGCGTTTCCGCTTTTTTCCCTTTTGGGGTGCATTTGTGAGCCTATTTGCCCGCTTCGCTAAAGTATTGTGATACACCAGCAATTCCTCGTATAGTATTGCGAGGAGCGTATCGCCATGGATAGCGAGCATCGCCCCCGTAGTGATATTCGCCAATTCGTGCCCGGTTTTTGAGATGATTGCGCGATTCAGGTTGCGTTCTATCAATTTCCGGTCCTTTTCGGCTTGAATAATCAGTGTACTTCCCAACATGAGGTTGATTAGCCTTTTCGTCTGGTCTGGTACACTGAGGTTAATATCACACGTGGGTTGGACTTCGGCAAGGAGCCGTTCTCGCAGTTTACCATCAAGTACCAACGTCCACAATGTAGCGTAATGCTGTTGTGCATCCGATTTCGGTGGAAGGTTTGCCAACCACTGCTTTATAGTTGGCAAATACAATTTTACATGGTCAAGGAGTCGTTCAAAAGTATCATCAGGAATTTCAAAACCGGGGAAATTAGCAGTTCTATTTCGCTGCTGCGCTTGCTGTGATCGGCGCTGCCCCTGTGCAGTTTTTGCTGTCAGTAGAAGATCAACTAACGGTTGAATAACCTCTTCAAAGTCTTGCTTGTGCTGACTTACAAAGTTAGCGAGTTCCAGTAATTCCAACCAGATAATCGTCAAACGTTCGATTTGGGTAGCATGCAAAGTCGATCGGAGCGTGAAGCCGGCCATTTTTTCACGTACGGTCGCGCGCGTCCACTGCGGTAGATATATCTCATCTAAGCGTTCATTATTTTCAAAAGTTAGGAGTTCAAGCTGTCTGACAAGGTCTGTCTGAATGAAGTCTTGTTCAAACACTAAATCATGAAACAATCCGGCAGCCCTATCGAGTACCTGATTCGCCAATTTGTAAGAGGATTGAATGAGGTGATTCAGGGTTAACTGTTGGTTATCCTGTAGCTGCCAAAATTCTATCATAGAGTCAATATTTTGGGTGAGTGCATCGGTTTTCGCCGCTGCGACTGCCTCCTCAAAATGTTCGGTAAGATATTCCGCATAAAAATCAACGAAAGCGAGTATTGTGCTCCGCAATTCTCGAACCACGAGGTCGTCCCATACCTTATTGTGAACGCGCTGCCCCGGTCCTAACACAAGCGCCCTGAGACGGGTCTCAACGCCTTGCTGGAATTGTGCCATAAGTTGATGGGCTTGTTGGTTAGCTTTCACCGTATACGCTTCGATCTTCTTTGAGCTCTCAACAATGGCGGTCTCAATATCTTCGGCAGGTGCGTTGAACGTGACGGGCACTAACTTGAGCGTCTCCGGTTCAAGTGGATCGTAGACCGCCGCTGTGGCAAGCACTTGGATAGCATCCAACACCTCAACTGCATCCGGTATTTCTTCATTTTCATTATTAGAAACATCGGACAATCGGGTATGAAGTGTTAGACTGTAGCCCAAATCAGCGAGATCCGGGTACTGTTTAATATGCGTCCGAAGGACTACAAGGAGTACGTCGTAGTCCTCTGTGAATATTCGATCAAAAAGGACATCCTCATTGAGATGGATGCGATGGATATGGGTCTGCTCCGGAACAATGACAGTTGCCGAGTGCATATCCTCGGTATGCGTACCATCAGTTTGCGCGAGTATATACGCGCCGGTTTTGATAGTACTCGGTATTGCCAAACGTGCTTTCAAGACATCCTGTGTGAGTTCAGAAAGCGTCAGGGATTTTCCTAAATTTTGGATGGTTATTTCCGAGACAACGCCATCGGCGAATTCTGTGATTTGGCGTGCGTTGCGTTCCAATTCTTGTATACTTCTGTGTACCCGGTCATAGTCGTCTTGTGTCTCAGCAGTGACTTTTGCTTCGTCAATCCAAGAGACCCATGCCCCTGGACGCGGTCGCATTTTCAGCGTGAGTTCACCATCTTCTGAATCAAAACCGGGTAGAATATCGCCTTCTGAAGTCTCTTTTGGTGTCCAAACGATAAGATGTTTATCGGATTTGACACCGAGCCCCAAGCCAAAAGTATCTCCCCAACTCATCCGTCCCTCAATACTGGATTTGATTTTATCAACTAACGTAAAAAGCGTCTCTGAACGAAAATTAAGTGATAATCCTTGCATTGGGTCGATTTAATATGTGCCTTTCAAATAAATTTAGGCAATGAATTTGTAAATGACCGGTATATGCCCAACGATCTCGTTTTAACTCGGACTCAGACCGTTATGCCCAGTCAGTTAAATAATAACAAAAAATCAGTATGCTGCTCCTGCCTTATCGGCTCATCTGATGTTCCACTGCTGCACGATAGGTTTCGAGAAGGCTATTGAATCTCAAGTCCCCATGCGTCCCAACCTTGTGTTTGCTTGCGTGCAAACAGTTCGATCTTACACTGCTGCGGAAACATCTCTTCAATCCGCTCACGCACGACATCCGGTTTTTCGGAGTGGCGTGACCGTTTGATTTGAACGAGTTGCCGAACGTTTCGGGCGCCCCGTGGTTGCGGAATTTTACCGCGTTTGAAAACGAGGCACAACTCACACTGGCTCATCGTATAGTACCCGGGGTTTACGCGTTGCTTATCCCAAATAAAGGCGACTGTTGCCCACTGAAACCCCCAAGCCTTGCCAAGCCGAATTGCTTGATCCAAGTGCGGAGACGAGCTCCACATAAAAAGCAGACAATTCTCTTCACTGATAGCGGCAATATCCCACGTCTCCATTTCTGACACTGATACCGTCGGATAATGCCGAATTGCACCGCCGGTGTCTTTGCCGCCGATCCCTGTGTGTTGAAGTTGGCCTTTGTAATCCCAGGGCGGATCTGCGTAGATAATACCGTACTTTTTATCCGGAAAGGGCGCGTATGATGCCATTAATTCCTACTTCGCTTCAACACTGAGTCCCTCTTGAGGGATGTCGTTGTTAGCGACAAGCATGTCTCGGTCAAAAATGAAGTCGCTGCGCGAGCTACCCAGGCTTTCGCCCTCTTCCTGGCGTTCACGGAAGTATTGTGGGAGCGTCAAGCCTGTCATCCGTATAGCGTCTTCGGGGCAAGCTTCAACACAATATCCACAAAAGATGCAGCGGAGCATGTTGATTTCAAAGACATCGGGATATTTTTCGCGCTGATACCCCTCTCTGGTTGTCCACCCTTCTGGTGCAGGTGCCGCCTGAATGGTAATACAATCAGCGGGACACGCCGTCGCGCACAAGAAACATGCGACGCACTTAATCTCATCTTTCTCGGTAGTCGTGAGTTTGTGAATGCCGCGATACCGTTCGTTCCGCTCATCGACACTCCTCGGATCTTCAGGGTACTGGTATGTCAATTTCTTTTTCGGGATATGCTTCAGCGTCGTAAACATCCCCTTAATCAAGGCTGGGATATAGAGTCTATCCCAAAAAGACATCTCTTCGTTAACCTTCATAAACACTTCCTCTCTGTGTGCGTGCGAAACGCCAACTCCCCAAATATGGCGAAAAGCACGTCGAAATAATACCTACGAGTTGAGTTTCGCTACCGTGTAATTCGGTGCTTCCTCTGTAATATCAATATCGTGTGGATGGCTTTCGCGGTAGCCGCTGCTGGACATCCGGACAAATTGGCTATTCGTGCGTAACGTGTTAATATCTGTGGTCCCACAATATCCCATCGCGGAGCGAATTCCACCGACTAACTGATAGACGAAGTTGCTGAGTTTGCCTTTATGTGGCACCCGTCCTTCAATGCCGCGAGGCACAAGTTTGGAGATATCTTCGGTGCTTTCTGCTGGCTGGCGTGCGCTCCGTTTCCGCAATGCGCCGATTGACCCCATACCGCGGTGAAGTTTATACGTTCTGCCTTGATAGATGACTGTATCTCCTGGGCTTTCGTCGGTTCCAGCAAGTAAACTGCCAATCATGACAGAACTCGCTCCTGCCCCGATGGCTTTCGCGATGTCCCCAGAATAACGGATCCCCCCATCAGCGATAATCGGCACATCTGCTTTATCCGCTTCTTGTGCACAATCGTAAATTGCCGTAATCTGAGGGATACTGACACCCGCCACGACCCGGGTTGTGCAAATAGAACCTGGACCGACACCGACCTTCACTGCATCGGCACCCGCATCAATGAGACTTCGTGTCGCTTCAGGCGTGACGACATTACCCGCAACGAGTTCAACGTTTGAAAAGTGGGACTTAAGGTACTCTGTTGAACGGATAACGTTTTTGGAATGCCCGTGTGCTGTATCTAATACAAGTACATCAACCCCAGCTGCCACCAAACGGTCAACGTCCTCTAAAGGCGTTGAAGGTAGGACAGCGGCACCGACCCGTAACCGGCCTGCCTTGTCTTTACATGCTTGTGGAAACATCTGAACTTTGTCAATATCTTTAATGGTAATTAACCCACAGAGTCGAGAATCTTCGTCGACAATCGGCAGTTTTTCTTTTCGAGATTTGTGAAGTATTTCTTTTGCTCTATCAAGTGTAATTCCTGGTGACGCAGTAATCAGTTTGTTTTTCGGTGTCATGCGCGCAGTTACCGGGAGTTCCAGATTG
Organism: uncultured bacterium; assembly: GCA_964593655.1. Lineage (GTDB taxonomy): Bacteria > Poribacteria > WGA-4E > WGA-4E > WGA-3G > WGA-3G. The sequence continues at coordinate 5,681 of CAZQIP010000185.1, forward strand.
TCTTCATATTTAAGATCGCGGTTGGTAATTAGACCGACGAGATACCCGTCCTCAGTAACGATAGGTACACCGCCGATGTGGTAACGCGCTGTCACCTCAAGCGCATCCCGAATTGTCTTATCCGCCGTTAGCGTAATCGGTGCAGTAATCATACCGCTCTCGGATCGTTTGACCCGATCGACTTCAGAAACCTGCTCATCAATAGAGCAGTTATAATGAATGATTCCGATGCCTCCTTCCCGCGCGAGGGCAATCGCAAGGGCAGATTCGGTAACAGTATCCATAGGCGCGCTACAGATAGGAATGTTTAACTGGAGGTTACGTGTCAGTTGTGTACGCGTATCCACTTGCTCCGGCAGCACATCCGATTCAGCCGGAATCAGCAAAACATCGTCGAAAGTTAACCCTTCTTTTGCAAATTTCGGGGGGAAGACATCAGACATTTTCGTCTCCATCGGAATCGCCTCCTTATAGCAAGTTGAGATAGACAAGATAGGCTTAGGAA
>CAZQIP010000186.1:0-49121 GCA_964593655.1 uncultured bacterium
CGTTCAAAAATCTCAATCGCATAGTCCAGATGTGCTTTGGTTGAGATGTTGAAAGAGATGCCAAAATTTTTGACTGTCACGTTGGGTAAGTTCGCTCTGCACTCAACGATATGCAGCGGCGTAAAGTCACCGTGGACATCCACCCTAAAATGAGTAGCTCTTCTTGAAGGATAGGTGTCAAGCCACCAGCATCCACCAATCGTCATCCGAAGTTTCGCGATACGCGGTCGAAGCGTTGCACCGCATGTATCAACATACGCTAAAAATTCGTTGGCAATGTGTAGAAGTTCCTCGTTCACCTGTAGGGTCTCAATAAATGACGCGAGCGTCATAAATTGTTGTGTAGCACTGTCATAACTCCGTTCTTGTTCCTTGACAACTGTCCCGCCCAAAACAGTTTCGGTTGCGACTAAAATCTCATCAGGCGCGTGATAAGAAAAGTAGGAGATATAAGTAAGATCCAGCCCCAATGCCCGCAGATATTCAGCGACCTCTAAAACGCGCGTGTCAACGCCCTCCGAAATAAGAACCAATCGCTGCCGTTGATTGAACGCCGATTTGCGGATATCACCGGGTTCATATCCGAAAAATTCGCTGTGCAGTGCGGTGAGTGTTGAGAACTCTTTTCCCTGCTGTAGACACCATCGGTAAGCGAGCTGTTCTAATTCTATAAAGGAGAGTTGAGAAACACCGGCAGCATACTCTAAAATCTGCGTGATCGCTGTCCTTGAGGGTTTTCCACGCTTGAGTTCAATAATCACGGAATTGCCCTGTCGATCAAGTGCGAGTAGGTCAATTTTTTGCTTCGATGTACTCAAGGGTGGTTGCCTACTGATAACGCAGAGAGGTTCACCAAGGATCAGCGTCGCATCCTTTTCAAGGAGATCCTCAAAGTCGCGCTCTGCGCCAAAGCGCAGTGGTTCAAGTTTTCCAAATTTCCGGTCTTCCCAGCGGTAAACTTCCATAATTTCGTGCCTTAAAGATAAAAATTCAGCCACTGGATGTGTTCGCGATACGCCGCAACCTCTGCTGTAATCCGCGCTTGATCCCAGTTGTTTTTCTCGCTTAAGAACTGCGCAATTTGCGGCGCAATGTCAAGCCCCTGGCCCGGCGTCCAACCGATACGGGTACGTCGCCAGAGGAGGTCATCAAGTGTGATCGCCATCTCACCCCAATATGCGTAGAGAAGTTCAGCTTTCATGAATGGAAGAGACGGCGTTATCGGTTCGGCAAGTGCCGCATCGTCGTTGATATACTTCAGAATCATCTGATACCCATCCCCATAGCGTTTAATGAGGCGTTCCGTGTCAGTGCTCGCTTGTAAAGCGTAATTCACGTCTCCATTGAGTGTCTCCAAAGGAACCGTATCTGTCTTACAATGGCGCGGGACATTCAAAAACGTTGCCAGGCGGTCCACCGTCTCCTCTGCCATCTGACGGTGTGTGGTAAGTTTTCCACCATAGAGATATATGACCCCACTCGGCCCCTCTGTGATTAAGTGATCCCTTGAAACAAAACCCGTTTTTGCCACACCGCGCTCATGTCTGTTCGCTGCGATGAGCGGACGGGTCCCGGCATACGCAGCGATGATCGCGTCGTTGTCGAGAGATTTATCTGGAAAAATACGTTGTGTTTCTGAAAGTAGATACGTTGCCTCATCTGCTGATGGACGAACGAATCCAAGTTCCTCTTCGGGCGTAGTTTCAGTGGTACCGACAATAGAAGTATTGTGAGCACCAGGCAAAATAAAAATCACACGCGGATTACGTTTGCGTTGTTTTTCCGAACGTGTACAGGCAATCAGACCGTACGCTTCCGAGTGGTGCTGATTTCCACAGCGAGGCACAACGAGGTGAATACCTTTTGCATTTTGCGTTAACAAGCGTGGGACCCCATCATAACTCGGATCTCTACACCATATTTCGTCGTTCCAAGGTCCCGTTGCTGCCACAATTTTCCGGGCGATGATCTCAAAACGGTTTCCAGAAACAATATCTTCAGCAGTTATCCCAAAAAAACGGTTTCCAGCAACAGTATCTGATTGCTTGACAAAATCAAGGAAACGGACATAGTTTGCCACCATAGCACCGTGCCGGTGTGCATCTTTGAGGGTCGCAAGTGTCAGCCTTGCGTCGTCAACAGTGCTATCCCATAATAGGACACAGCCTTTTAGCCCATCCGTGGCAATAGGCCCTACCAAACGTCGAACTTTTTGCCCATCACGAATTACCGCTGTTTTCTCCGCCTCATCTGCTTTAAAGAGACGATTGTAATAATGCGCAGCGAGTTGTATCCCTGTCAACGGGTACGGATCGCCTTTGTAACTCAGCAGTGCTATCGGCATCGGTTTGACAAGATTCGGCGCAATACGTCGGAGAATCTCACGTTCCTTACGTGATTTTTTAACAAGGTCAATATCACGTCTAAGCAAATAGCGAAAGCCGCCATGGACAAGTTGTGAGGTCGCACTGCTGGTGCCATTTGCGAAATCGCCTTGCTCTATTAATCCCGCTTTGATGCCGCCGTTGAGCGCGAGATCACGAATTAAACCCGCACCAACGATACCGCCACCAATAACCAAAACATCCAAAGGCTCTGTCTTGAAGGTTTTAATATTGTTGGCTCGAGTTCGTGCTGAAAATTCTGTTAACATCTCTGCCTACTTAAGCAGCTATCAACCCGCTATGCAAAGAGACTTTACGAATAGCTGTCAGGATTCCCGACGCTGCACCTGCTACTGGCTGCGTCAATAGTGGTAAAAATATTAGTTGTGAACACGCTTTTTCAGTCACAGGTAAATCCCCTGCAGCATAACCTTTAAACGCGCCCCCCGAGTCGGCGGTACAGAGAGAGCCGCGACTGTTCATATAGATATCAAGACCATGTGTAAAGAGCGGCAAAGTATGCAGAAGAGGATATGGATTGCTATTGGTCGGCAAACTCCGAGAAAAAAGCGGGACCCCATTTCCAACAAGGAGCGGATAAGGACTATTATTTGCCAAAACGCCCTCTTTCCTGAGAGCCTCCGCAAACAATGGTGCCGGCAGTCCATGCATCTCTTCCTTATGGTAATGGATAGGGAAACCGTAGAACCCAGCAGATTCAGAGCCTTCATACGTCTCGATAGGAGAAACCCCCGGAATTTCCTGCAATCCATCGGAAATCTCCTCTATGTAAGCCCGACGGCCTGCATTGAGTTCATCAAGCTTTTTCAGTTGTACAGAAGCAATACCGATAGCAAGTGGATGCGCACGAAATTTAACGCCAAGTCCCATCGGTGGCAAATGCGTGTATTGTAGGGCTTCCGCGGCTTTTCCTTCAACGTTAAAAGAACGATTGACCTGACCGAGCAAACATACCCGCTCAAACACCGCTACGTCGTTGGTCGCAAGCATTCCACCTTCACCACCGCTAATCGGCTTGTTGCCTTGCAAACTCCATGCCCCTACTTGTCCAATACTTCCACACGGGGTACCTTTGTAAGATGCGCCGTGGGCATGAGAGCAGTCCTCTATAACCGGTACGCCTGTTTCCTCACTGAGTGCCATGAGTGCATCCATATCACAGACATTGCCCCACAAATGCACCGCCACAATTGCCTTGGTCCTTGACGTAATGCGCTGACGAACATCTTCGACATCAATAAGTAATGTCTTTGGATCTACCTCACAGAAAACGGGGGCCGCCATCAAGGTCAACGCTGGTGTGATTGACCCGATCCATGTATAGGTTGGGCAGATAACCTCATCGCCGGGACCAACACCAAGCCCAAACATAGCACTGTGTAAGGCCGCTGTCCCGTTAGTAAGACTTAATGCAAATTGGGTTTGATGACGTTCACACCAAATCTGCTCAAATTTTTGAACAGTTGGAGAGACACCAGAGAGTTCGTTCCGCAGCGTCATCTCATAAACAACCTGCGCTTCCGCCTCCGTGATTTGGCTCCACGTGTCCAGTTTCGGATAAGGGACATCAGGTGTCTGTTCAAAGACAGGAGTTCCACCCAAAATAGCAGGAAGTTCTGTTGAGTTTCTCTCCTGATGAGATGACTGCGTTGTGTTTCTCTCCATGGTATTTTCCTCACTATTACCCTATCAATCACCGGTTTGTTTTAATCAAACACCTATGTTATACTAACAAGTGTGCTGTCGGGTAGACCTAATATTATGTATAATAACACGTTCCGAGAATTTTTGTCAAATTTAGCAGAGACCAAGAACTCTTGAATATCCGAAAATCGTTCATCTCGCTGTTGCGAGGCAGAACCTCTCAATCCAGAAAGTTTTTCCTAAGTTGTATACCTCCGCTACTTGCTATCTTTGGGTTTTTCCTTTCGTGTGGGATTGTAGTCCATATCCGAGGACAAGACGCGTTAGAGTTCTACAGGATTATTCTTTCCAGCGGATTCGCAAGCTTTGATGATTTCGGGTATGTCCTGTTTAACGCGACCCCATTAGTCTTTACTGGACTCGCTGTCGCCATCGGCTATAAGAGTGGATTGTTCAATATCGGCTGCGAGGGGCAACTTTACATCGCCGCGTTCGCTGCTGCATGGATAGGCATGCACCTGAACCTACCTGCTTTCCTATTGATTCCGCTGTGTATAGGAAGCGCAATGATCGCAGGTGGTGTATGGGGGGCAGTCCCAGGTCTCCTAAAGGCGAAATACGGTGCCCATGAAGTTATCAATACAATTATGATGAACTTCATCGCTTTTGCCCTCATGAACTATCTCGTCACGTCAGTCTACCAAGAACCAGGGCAGATGATTCCACAGACCCCGCAGATTCATGAAACTGCGCGATTTCCACGATTAGCAGCTTTAGTACCCGTCCTCCCCGAGAGCAATCCTTTAAACATGAGCTTCTTGATTGCCTGCGCGTGTGTCGTGTTCTGTTATATCTTTTTAACGTACAGCCGTTGGGGCTACGAACTCCGTTTGGTAGGCAACGCGCGAGATGTCGCAGCTTATGGTCGAATCAATCCACGCACTGTGACTGTATGGGTAATGGCATTAAGCGGTGCAGTCGCTGGATTAGCCGGTGTTGCTGAGGTGATGGGATACCGTTATCGGTATCTGGATAGTTTTTCAGCGGGTTGGGGCTTCACTGGAATAGCAGTCGCGCTCTTGGGTAGAAACAATCCTTTCGGTATTTTGGCTGCAGCTGTGTTATTCGGATTACTGAACAAAGTTGCCTTGGACATCGACATTTTGTTGGGGATCCCGCGCGGGCTATTCCTGGCGGGCCAAGGCATGTTAATCATCTGGTTAGTTTGCATAGAAGGCATCTCACGAAAAATAGACACTTTCCTCCACTGATAGCGGTGGGGCTTGTGGATGCCCTAAGCCCCACCGGTGTGTGATGTCCAGTTAAGAAACTTGTTTGTCTAAAAAAGAAGACTAAGCCCGAAACGAAGTGGAGGGGTTTTTGCTTGGGCGTTTCTTCAACTCTACGGAAAGGCACGTCAAAATCTAAACCTGCCTCACCGAACCGCAAGGTAAATTAAAAATATGGTTCTTGAATTAATTCCAAGTACTTTACGAATGGCAACACCGTTAGGGTTCACCGCCCTCGGCGGGATTTATTCAGAGCGTGCTGGAGTCATTAATCTTGGTTTAGAAGGGATGATGTTGATCGGCGCATTCGGCTATGTTATCGGCACACAAGGTTCTGGTTCAATATGGTTCGGGTTGCTTATCGGTATAGGTTTTGGAGTGGTACTGGCTTTGCTACATGCCGTTGCAACGGTCACATTTCATGCAGATCAGGTTGTCACGGGCATTGGCATTAATATCTTGGCGTTAGGGATTACAGAATATGTTTTACCTACACCGAAACAGGTAGGGGGCCTTCCACACTGGCAGCTGCCGTTTATCGGTTCATACAGTTTCATCGTCTATCTACTACCCGTATTGATGGTAGCGAGTCACATCCTTCTGTTCAAAACGCCTTGGGGCTTGCGATTGCGGGCAGCAGGCGAATCAACGGAAGCACTCGCAGCACTGAGTCTAAGCCGGGCAAAATGGCAATATCTTGGAATATTACTAAGCGGACTCTTAGCCGGAACCGGTGGATGTTTCCTTGCATCTGAAGTGCATTATTTTACAAAAGGAATGACCGCCGGACGGGGTTATCTCGCACTTGCTGCTGTCATTTTTGGAAACTGGCGACCCTTAAGCGGCGTATCGGCGTGCTTTCTCTTTGGATTCGCCACCGCCTTAGAGCTCACAAACCGATGGAACATTCCCGGGCAACTGCTACACAGTCTACCCTATATTTTAACAATGGTCGTTCTCGTCGGGTTCGTAGGGACATCACGTCCGCCCGCGAGCCTGGGAAAGATGAAGTCGTAGACTTTTAAATTACCCTGCAGAGCATACCACCGTCCAAAGCCTATTCGGTTTCCCTGTCTTCATCCGCAAGTCCATAGTAGCTGCCATGACGACTGTAATAACCGTAAGATTTGGCGTGTTTGGGATTGATCATGTTACAAAGCACACCGACACCTTTCGTTGGGAAGGCTTCTGTCAAATGCCGTATCCCTGTGAGAATGTCAAATCGACGGGTTTTCGTGATGTCAAAGACATAGACGATGGCATCAACAATGTTTGCCAAAATCAACGGATCGGCGACAGCACGCACAGGGGGTGAATCGATCACTATGACATCATACTCCGACTTCGCGAGTTCCAACCATTCCGTCATCATTTCTGAGTTGAGGAGTTCAATTGGGTTCGGCGGCACAGTCCCGCTTGGGACTAAAAATAAATCAGGAATGCCGGTCTGCTTGACTGTTGCGTGAAGGACATCGTACCCATTTTCTGAGTTTAGATGAATGAGGGCTTCGCTTAAGCCCGGTTTGCGAGCGTCAGTGCGAGGCACAGGCAATTCAGAAGCAGTTATCTCGTCCGTGTCCTCTACCTGAACCAACTGTTCTCTCGGAAAGATATTGTGTTGTGAAGGTCTCCGCATATCCGCATCTATGAGCAAGACTTTATTACCTCTCTGCGCAAGAGTAACGGCAAGATTCGAGGAGATCGTGCTTTTGCCCTCACCGCGAGTTGCGCTTGTGACAAGAATCGTTTTCACAGAGGCACCAGGATTCAGAAACGGTAGTTTGGCTTGTAGTACACGAAACGCCTCGGCAGTCCGGGAACCCGGAGCATCGTGAACCATTAGAGGGAGTCGATAGGAACCGCGCTTTTTGATAGAAGGGAGTACGCCAAGAAAGCTGGGGGATTCCGGGAGTGCGTCCAATTGACGGACAGCTTCCTCTAAGCGGAGATAGGTGTCTTTGAAATAATTTTTGGCGATAGCGAACGTCACGCCGAGTAACATTCCGACGAAAGCCCCCAAAACGAGATTCAATTTCAACCGTGGTTTCAAAGGTTCTTCAGGCGCGCGCGCCTTATCCATCACCTTGATCGTTTCCGAACGCGCCTGTGCGAAAATCTCCGCCTCTCGCATTTTGGTCTCTAATGCGATGACCTGGGCGTTGTAAATCTCAACGTCACGCTTGAGACGATAGAATTCTAATTGGTCCGGAGACCAGTCACGGAGTTCCGCAAAATGTGCGTCAATCTTGTCAGTAATTTCAACTTTCTGTTTTTTAAGACTAAGAACGGTTGCCTCAGTCTCATTTACCTTTTCTGTAAATACTTGGTGAAGCGGGTTATATGAAGATGTGGTACTCTTTATCTCTTTCTCCTCATTAGCGAGACGTGTTTTCGTTTCCGCAATCTTTTTATCAATAGCAGAGACTTCAGGATGCGTTTCATCGTATTTGCCAAGGAGTTCCGCCCTCTCAATTTCATATTCGTTTAAGCTATCCTGCAATTTGGCATGTGAAGGATTTCGCGCGATCGTTTCCGATGTAATCTCTTCTGATAACCCTTCCAATTTCTGGCGATAGGTCGCCAGTCTCAATTCACTTCCTACCAACAAGTTTATCACTTCATTTTCTTGGGCTTGGAGTTGCAGGATAATCTGTGCTTGTGTTCCGCCTTCCGCGTTTAGCGTCAGTTTCGGGTGTTTTTCCTGAAAGGCGAAGAGTGCTTTGTCAGCATTTGCGAGACTCTCCTGTGTCTGATTTAGCATCTCTTGCGGGAGTGGCTTTCGCCACCACTCCATTTTCTCAACAGTTTCTGCTTCAACAGCCGCCTGAAACACTGCGGCGATCCTGTTAGCAAGATTCTGCGCTCGTTCCGATACGCGCTCCTTCACAGCCCGCGCGCCTCGCTGCTGCACAGTAATCGTAATCACTTTTCCATCCGGTGATTCTTCGACCTTTAACTGCTCGTCGATAAGCGTTTTGATGAAGAAATCTTCCCATTCGCTAGCTTCAAGTTCTCCCTGCTCTGTAGCATCCTGATCGAGGGCAATATTCAACACATCCGCAAGCCAGACGATAATCCGTCCGCGATGAATGGGTAATGGGTCAAGAAGTCCCTCGTCTCTGAGTTGGCGCACTGCCGGTGTAATCACCAGGTCCCGTGATTGGAGCTGCGCCGCGAAAGCACTTACAGATGTTCCACCGAGTAACCCGGGGATCGGTAGCTGCGAGAGTAGGGAGGAAGCGGATTGACCGTCTAAGACACGAATTGTGGTTTCAGATTGATAAACTGGTGGTGTAAAGTCGGTTATGAGAAACGCTACGAAAACGGACAGTAAAAAAATGAGCAGGACACTCCACTTATTCCGAAAGAGCATCCAAAAATAGTCTGACAATCGAATTTCTCTAACTTCATCATAGTGCCGATCGGCTGTCTCTGGCATTTGTATCCTCGTTGTATTTTTCTCAATGCTTCGGTAAATGGGTCTTCCACGCGTCTGCCCAGCAGTTAACGGTACCTGATTAGAACGGTAACGAGTAGATTCACAAATGATGTGGCGAAGGTGATTACGCGCCAGTCTAAACGTGTGCGTTCGCGGACACGCAGTTGATCGTTCGGATTCAAGTAAACATCCGAATGTACCTGATCGAAGTTCAACTCTTCTTCTGTGCCATCAGCACGGGTCAGCAGGCATTTTTTCGGGTTTGCCCGTTCCTCGTTGAAGCCGCCCGCTATAGCGATCGCTTGTCCCAAGGGGACAGGCTCAGTAATGACATACTGTCCGGGTTTCTCTACTGCGCCGATAACACTTATTTTTGCTTCCGCCAACGGCACATACAGTGTATCCCCGGGACCGAGCACCGCATCAGCGGCTTCCGTGGTGAGATCGACCAAAATACGCTTTTCACTCGTGATGATTTCCGATTTGTGCAAATCTGCGAAATCGGATCTCGACCCGCCAGCGAGTTTTAGTGCTTGTATGGCTGGCACTTGCGGTTCGGTTATCGGATAAACACCAGGCACAACTACCGCACCTATGACACGCACAGGCCGCTGTTGAAAAACAGAAGGAACGAATATAGTATCATAGTCTTTTAATGGAATATCGCCCCCCCCCACGCTGATGAGATTAAGATAATCAATCTTTTTGAAGAGTTTCCCATCGCGCCAGATCGAAATATCCGTGAGATCCGCAAGCTCATAGTTAATGCCAGCTGATGCAAGTGCTTGGAGGAGATAAACCTGTCCAATCTCAAAAACATGCAAGTTTCCACGGGCTCGCGGTTCAACCGCACCGAATACGAGAATCGTTCGTTTCGGTCGCATAAGCGTTACAAATACACGGGCTGTCGGGAGGTGTTTGGAAAAAGCGGACTGCATCTGCTCCTGAAGTTCAGAAACCGTAAGACCGGCGACCTTGATGAGTCCAATAAGCGGATACGAGACATACCCGTCTTGTTGAACCGGTACCGGAATTCGCTCTTTGCTATACTCAGGATAGCCATCCACGGTGACGACAAAACTATCACCAACTTCTAACTTATATGTAGATAATTCCGGGGGTTGTGAAATTTTTGGTGCAACTTCTGTACCGACCCTCGGATCTTCGCCAACCGTTTCCGCTGCGAAAACATGAACGGAAAAACCGAACTGTACCAAAGTAAACAAAAATATTAGAAAACTTTTAATGGGAAGTTTTGGGAAATAGCAAACACCATCAAAAAACTGTCGGCATAAAGAGTGTATGTTCATGAAAATCACTATCAACCTTTTTAGCAGATTTTTTCTGTTTGTTGATTCTCAGACTCAGATCCTTCTCATTTTTCTCATCGCTCAATATTCTAACAGATATTTGTTAGAAGCGCAAATGAAAACTACTTTCATTCAGTCGGAGAGACCCTACAGGATCTGACTGAGTATCTGTAAATTGCAAACCGATACTTAGGTTTCGCTTAACTGTAACAATCGGTTTGACAATGATGTTAGGGAGGCGTGGCGAATTTTTATGGATCCGGTGTTGCATAATCATACCATTCAAGAATACGCCATCCCCTATTGTCTCGAAATTCCAAGATGAAAACCATGCGTCCTGAAGGATTAGATTGTGCCCCATGTGTTAAGTCAAGTTTGAGATCGTAATCGTAGTCAGCTATAGCAAGCGTATCGCTCAAAAATTCGATGTCTCTATTCTTATAAAGATTCAGTTCGATATTCTGGGTTACACTGAACATTTCTAACGTCCCTTCGCGCTCCTGTTGCCCACCGCGAAATATCATATCATCATCTGGATTATCGGGGGTGCCCATGTCACTGGCATAGAAGAAATTGTCTGCCCATATCGCAGACATATATCCCTGAATATCGTAAGTTTCGAGACTATTGCTCCACAACTCTTGGATAACAGATTTGATCGCAGATCTCTCCAAATCGTAATCAATTTCACCATCTCCAGCAGTGAGATCCACTTGTTCTGTTTCCTCAACAGGATCGCCAGCCTCTTGCTCAAGGACTAAAGAGAGCCAGTCTTGAAATTCTCTGATTTCATCATCACCGCTCTGAGACGTAGGCACGTTCTCCGGCACAGGTGGTGTTCCTAAGTCAGGAGACTCAATGTTTGTCTCTTCTTGTTGTGTTTTCGCTCCTGTTTCAGAAGAGCGCTTGACAAATGGCGGCATCGTGATTCGCCGATCTTCCGGCTTAACTACTTTGATTATTAGTTGCGCCTCTTCCATGTCAGACGATTGAGTTTTCAGCATTTGAAACCCAATGAACCCAGCGGCAAGGACACCAACGATACTGATCATTTTAATGTTTGTTTTCACTTTCACCGCCATAACACCTCCTTAGAAAACACATTGGGTTTCACTTATGTTGATCTGGATGCCTAAAAGCCGTCTGCCCTGTGCAGTTCTCAGTGTTATATGACGTTTGTTGCAAATCGCTTTGGTTTCCTTCAAAAAATCAGGGCTATTTATAGTGAATCCTAAAATAAAGAGACACTTTCGCCCCCGGTAGGTGCGGTTTCCTAACCGAACCTACGCAGCGTGTCCTATTAATTCTAAACTTTACTATAAATGCCTGTCGAAAAAATAATGTTTGTTGCTTTAACCTGTAGATTTATGCTAATATAATGGTGTGAACTTAAAAACTACCTTTGCACAACTTCAAGGCAAACGGGTAATCATTGTCGGTGATGTCATCGTGGACGCATATATCTGGGGGGATGTAAACCGAATTTCGCCCGAAGCCCCTGTACCCGTATTTGAAATCGAGGCAGAGAAGACCGGATGCGGAGGTGCGGCGAATGTCGCACAGAATGTCGCAAGCTTGGGCGGCGACGCAATCCTGGTCGGTGTCGTCGGGAAGGACAGGGAAGGCGAAAAGTTAGTCCAGATGCTAACCGAAATCAACCTTGCCACCACTGGGATCTGTAGAGACGCTCAGCGACCGACAAGCACAAAAACACGTGTGATTGCGCGTGTCGATACTGCGACTTTTGCGGGGCGCGAGCGTGATTCAGGACACCATCTGCTTCGTATAGATAGAGAATCCAAACACGGCATCTCTATAGAGATGCAAGAACATCTATTGAACAGTGTGGTTTCCGAGTTGCCAACGAGTGATGCAATTATCTTTGCAGATTACGATAAAGGCGTGATTAACGCACAGCTCATCCGGGACGTTATGAAACATGCCCAACCCTATGATATCCCCATTATTGTTGATCCGAAGCGAAACAATTTTTGGGATTATAAAGGTGTAACAGCCATTACACCCAATCACAATGAGGCTGGCATCGCCGTTCAGAAAGAGATAACCGATGTCCGGCAGCTTCTCGCTATTGCTGAGGAAATCATAAGCCGGTTATCGCTCAAAGCGTTGTTAATTACACGCGAGGCAAAAGGGATGGCTCTCTTTCAACGCCAACCTGACGGAAGTCTGCAAGTAAAACACCTACCACCGCAGTCTAATGTCGTGACAGATGTGACAGGGGCCGGCGATACGGCTGTCGCCGTTTTCACACTCGCGCTCGCGGCAAACGTCAATTTTTACGATGCTGCGGTATTGTCAAGCCTCGCGAGTGGGATTGCCGTCGGAAAGATGGGGTGTGCTACCGTTACACCCAAAGAACTGCTGAATGCAATTGAAACCGAAACGGCTGTCTCTGGACTGTACGGGGATTCAGAATGAAAACTGTCTTTCTCGATAGAGATGGGGTGATCAACCGGAACCCACCGAATATGGGCTATGTCCGAAGGTGGTCGGAATTCTTTTTCATTCCGAACGCACGGAAAGCAATTCGAGAACTGACGCAAAATGGTTACCGCATCATTGTCGTAACCAATCAAGCCGGGATTGGGAGAGAACTTTTTTCAGAGGAGAGCTTGACGGATATTCACTCTCGGATGGTTTCCGAAATTGTGGAAGCAGGCGGCAGAATTGACGCTATCTATTACTGCCCACACCATCCCAATGCAGGATGTGAGTGTCGAAAACCGAAACCCGGTATGTTAACACGCGCTGGACGTGAGCATAATATTGATCTATCAAACGCATATCTGATTGGCGATTCAATAACAGATATTGAGGCAGGACAGCGCGCTGGAACCCAAACATTGCTTGTTTTAACTGGACTTGGACAGGAGAGTTACCACCATTACATTAATACAAAACCTTGTGGGCGCACCAATAAAAACGGATACCGCCCCGAAAAAATTTTCACGAACCTCTATACAGCAACGCGCTGGCTCATTTCGGCGCAGCTTGCAGGTTTCCGAAACTTGCGATAAAAAAGAAAATGATACTTGAAAAAATAGAAACCCGGACTGCTCACGCGGGTGTCATCGGTCTTGGCTATGTTGGGCTGCCGCTTATGGTCGCAATTGCGAGTGCAGGCTTCCGAGTTACAGGTATTGATATCAATTCCAAAAAAATTGAACGGTTGAAGCAGGGAATATCAGATGTGCCCGATGTCGCCGATACAGCTTTCGCGCCCTTGATTACGTCCGGGCAGATTCAGGTAACCACAGACTTCAGTGTGCTTCAGGAATTGGACACGGTCAACATCTGCGTGCCGACCCCGCTACGTGAAAACCGCACCCCGGATATGCAGTTTATCGGTGCCGCAGTGGAACAGGTTGCCCAGCACCTCCATCCCGAACAGTTGATTGTCCTTGAGAGCACCACCTACCCCGGCACAACCGAAGAGTTTGTGCTACCAATGCTCACCACCGATTTGAATAAAAAGGGATCCGATCAAACTCCAAAAGTAGGGCACGATTTCTATCTCGCTTTCTCCCCTGAACGTATTGAACCTGGAAATAGTACCTACTATATGACAAATACCCCGAAGATCATCGGTGGGGTTACATCGCGCTGCACGCAAGTTGCCCAAACTTTCTACTCACAGTTCATCAGTAAAACACATATAGTATCCTCATCTCGGACAGCTGAGATGGTGAAGTTACTGGAAAATACGTTTCGGAGCGTCAATATCGGGTTAATCAACGAAGTCGCCCTGATTTGCAACCGGATGGATTTAGATATATGGGAAATCGTTGACGCTGCTGCGACGAAACCCTTCGGATTTATGCCATTCTATCCAGGACCTGGACTCGGAGGACACTGTATCCCAGTCGATCCGCATTACCTCTCTTGGAAGGCGCAGAAGTATCAATATCATGCTCGGTTCATTGAACTCGCTAGCGAAATTAACAATGAAATGCCCAAATATGTGGTAGACAAAATCAGCCATGCCTTGAATCTCCAGCGTAAACCCCTTAACGGGTCAAAACTATTAATTCTCGGTGTTGCATATAAAAAAGACATCGGTGACACACGCGAATCGCCTGCGCTTGAGGTAATTCGTTTAATTCTTGACAAAAAAGCAGAATTCATATATCATGACCCGTATGTAGAAAATCTGTCTCTCAATAGCAGAAAAATCTATCATTCAGAACCACTGACAGCCAATTTGGTTCAAAGTGCCGATTGCGTTGTAATTCTAACCGATCACGGTGCTATAGACTACAAGTGGCTCGTCGAACATGCCCAATCAGTTGTCGATACACGCAACGCGACGCGCGGTGTACAGAAGGGACAGGAGAAAATTATCAAAATCTAACCTTTATCATATTCGTCGGAGCATAATAATGTCATACTCAAACTTAAAATTGCAGATACATCGGGACCAACTCACTTGGTTTCTCGACTTGCTTTTAGATGAAAGGGAAGTCTTCCAACTGAGTGCCTCTACCGGTATCGTTCCTGATGTGGACAAGCTCTATGCCTTGTCAAGGCGAGAATTATTGGTAAATCTCACAGATGCGTTTTCGGGTGTAGTTGGCAGCGCAGAACCTACTGTTGAAAATAGCGATGCCCGCACATCCAAACCTGAAATAAACAACGGTGAAGCCTTAATCGAAGCGTTAGCCAGCCAGTTCCTCAGTGAGAAGGCACAAGCCGCAATCTCGCGAGTGGGTTATATGGAGGTATCGGAAATCGAAACGTTTTTCAAAACGTCTGATATCCTCATCGAAGCAGGCGACTTCGCCGAAGTTGTATGGGCACTTCTTACTGATCAACGTACGGCTGTCGTCGAACACGGTTATAAACTCCTTAACACAACCTACGAATCTATAAACGTAGCACACACAAACGGGTACGAACTCCCCACACGGAACGAACACATCGAGGAAATCGAGGCTCAGACTGCCGACAATTTAGAAGATACAGATCAACAACCCGGACATCCGGTCCGAGAAATTGAGCAACTTGAGCAACAATTAGCAGACTCAAAAGCCGACTACCTCTCGCTTGAACAGAAACACAGTCGGTTAGACCAACAGCGCGCCTTTCTCTTAGAGGAGAATAAAGGACTGAAAAACAAAGCAGAAACCCACCACGGAAACGAGAAACGGTTGAAGGAACTTGAACAGGAAAATAGTGCACTCCGTGAACAGGTTGCACAATATACGGAGGACACTGCGGCGTTACAGCAACTCACTCACGAACGCGAAGTCCTGCTCGTAGAAAAAGAACGGCTGGCAGAACAGTTGAAAGAATATGAACAGATTAAGTCAGCTAAAGAGACCTTCACCACCGACCTTAAATTAGTTGAGGAAGCAATCTACAAAGGGCACCAAGGGCTTGAAGATTTTCAGACCAACTTAGATAGCCATTTTGATGCCTTGGAAAATTGTCACCAAGCCGCGCGCGGCGCGCTGAACCAGATTCGGCAAACTCTGGCTTATTTAGATACACAGCAACTTACCGAAGGCGAGGATGCCTATCCGATGACCGCTGAGCAACCTCGCGTCGGTGTTTTTGTGGATGTCCAAAACATGTTTTATGCCGCCAAAGACCGGTTCGGAAGAAGAGTCGATTATATCAAACTCCTTGATCTGATCGTCGGACCGCGTTACCTAATGGTAGCGTATGCTTATGTCGTTCAGATCCCCGAAATCAATCAATCCAGTTTTCTGTCCCTCCTTGAACACAACGGGTATACAATTAAGAGTAAAGATTTACGCTTACGTGGTGATGGTTCAGCCAAAGGGGATTGGGATGTCGGGATCGCTGTAGATGTCGTCTCAATGCTCGGTTCATTGGATGTCGTCATCTTGGCAAGTGGGGACGGTGATTTCTGTCCGCTCGCTGAACTCATTAAACAACAAGATAAACGGGTGGAGGTCGTCGCTTTTGAACACAATACCTCCATGGATTTACAACAAATCGCAGACCAATTCTTCCCAATTGGAGACGAACTGCTCATTTCCTAAAGAATGCTCGCGAGCCTAATACCATTTCTGAATAAACGCTTCTCATTATCCAAAACCGGTTCGTAGTTGCGCAATTCTGCAGCGTACGCGCCCAAATGCGACGGGCATTATTGCGCTCTTACGTGCGGAAACCTTCAACGAGTTTCAAAACCTCTGAAATTTGAATTTATTTTTCAGATTTGGTATAACTTACTCCTATGATGAATTACCTGCTTCAGCATAGATGTGCTGCTGTCGGTAAAGGAGGCATGCGTGTGCGGTATTCCAAAGCCATTTCAACCGATGGCTCTCTTCTACAATCTCGGATATGCCTCGCTCTCACGATCTTTGCTGTGCTTACTGTAATAGACACCCCAAGTGCAGAATGGTCATCTTCAGCAACACAAAACCTTCCATTATGCACAGCAGAAAATGAACAACGCTTCCCGGTTCTCATTGCTGATGGACAGGGCGGAACTATCGTCGCGTGGAGCGATGCGAGACATGCGAATCGCGATATTTTCGCGCAGCGCGTCAGTACGACAGGAGAAATGCACTGGAACGCGAACGGTATCCCTATCTGCGATTTGCCTTCATCGCAAAGTTGGCCCCTGATTGTCAACGACACGAGGGGCGGTGCTATTCTCGTTTGGGGAGATACACGACACGGCAATCAGGACAGTTATGCCCAACGCATTGACGCAAACGGCAATAAATTATGGAAGACTGAAGGCGTACCGGTTTGTACGCATCCAACATTGCAAGATGATTTGAACGCTATTGCCGACAGTAAAGGCGGTGTAATCATTGTATGGGAGGATTGGCGAAACGGAAACCAAGATATTTATGCCCAAAGAATTGACAGTACCGGAAAACCGCTTTGGGAAGCGAATGGTGTGCCAGTCTACAGGGGCGATGGAGACCAGTATGACCCGGTTTTAATCGCGGATGGACAAGGCGGTGCCATTTTCGCATGGTGGGATATCAGCACTCCCGATTGGAATATATTCGCGCAACGTCTGTCTGCCGAAGGTAAACCTCTTTGGAATCCAGCTGATGGTGCAGAAGGCACTCCCATTCCAGTCTGTGTCGCGACGGGGAACCAAGGTGCGCCGGTTGCAGTGAGCAATGAAAATGGCGGCGTGTTCTTCGTCTGGTCAGACTACCGGAACGATCCAAATTTCTACACGAGCGCACAGTTATATGCACAACACATAACTGCTCAAGGGGATGCCCTGTGGGAAAAGGACGGCATCCCTGTCTGCGAACTGCAGGTGAATCAGCAGCAACCCGACTGTATTCCCGATGGAAGTGGTGGTTTCATTGTCACGTGGTGGGACGAGCGAGACATTTTCGCGGATATCTATGCGCAACGTATTAACGCAAATGGAGAACCGTTGTGGCACGGCGAAAACTCACAGTTCCAAAAGGCGGGCATCCCTGTCTGCACTGAGGGCGGCGTTCAACGTCTACCACAACTCGTTCCTACGGACGAAGCCGGAGCGATTGTCTATTGGCTCGATTACCGTGAAGATTTTGGCGATTCAACTGAGGATGCGATCTACGCACAAAGGCTTGACGCTGATGGCAAACCGCTTTGGGAAATTAATGGCATTCCTGTCTGTAGTGCCCCAAAAGCACAAATTACGCCGCGAGCCATCGCCACAGGTGCTAACGCCGCAATCATCGTCTGGGGTGATGCCCGAGGTTCAGATGAGGACATTTACATCGAACGAATTCCATAAAAGAAGCACTCAGCGATCGGCAATCAGCTGTCAGTAGAAGAGATGTCTCGTGAATCCTCATACTGAAAGCCAAAGGCTGATAGTCAATATAAAGAGGAAATTTATGCAAACTAAGCGAACACAGCTCGCCCCTGCAAAACGAGCAATTATTATCGGCATGGATGGGGCAAGCATGGAACTGGTTAAGAATATGATTGACTGGGGACATACCCCGAATATGGCGAAACTGCTCCAAACAGGGGTCTACCGTCCGATGATCGGTGTATTTCCGACATTAACACCCCCTGGATGGACAGCACTCTCAACAGGTTCATGGCCCGGGACACATCAGGTGATGGATTTTAATATTCGGGCTGTCGGGGAACGGCTTGACAAAACGGTATGGGGCATTAACACAGGACTGTGCCAATCCGAATACTTATGGAATCTCGTAGAACGTGCTGGCGGAAAACCGATTTTAGTGAAATGGGAAATGTCTTGGCCCCCCACTGTCAAGACTGGTATTCAGGTGGAGGGGACAGGACCAGGGGTCTCCAACCACCATCAGATTGCCGGGTATCATCTCTTTGTCGCCGGGAAATGGGCACCCCGCCCTATTGGTGGACAGCGCGACCCGGAAACACTTGATCCAAGCGCATTACAGAAAGTACGACATATCGATCCCGTTACGATTGAAGCCGTTGATAACCAGAATTGGAGTGATTTGCCCGATTCCACTGAACCGGTGCAGGAGGTTGCACTGACTATCCGACCTCTGGCACGCGGCAGAGAAGATGTGATGCCTTCAGTCTACTCCGAGAATGAAGCCTCCGACGCTTCTCATCAAAAAGTTGGGCGTGTTCCAAAACCGTTTTACGGATTGATTTATGCCTCCGGCGACAACGGTTATGACAGAGTGAGGATTTGCAAGAGCCGATCTGGAGCGGATAGCGTCGCCGATCTGGGTGTCGGTGAATGGAGCGAGTGGTGGTTAGATAGTTTTGAAATTGACGGTAACACTGCAGAGGGTTACGTCCGAATGAAACTCGTGACGCTCACATCAACGGCTGATGCTTTTGAACTCTTTGTACCACAAATCTGGCCCAGAGTCGGATATACCGTCCCGGATACAGTTGCCACGACGATTGATACGGAAATCGGTTCGTTCCTTCAAAATCCTGCTCGCGATGCCCTTGGACAAATGGACGACGACACCTATTTTGAAGTGTTAGACTACCACCACCAACGTCTCGCAGATGTCGCGACGCATCTCGCAGCAAATAACGATTGGGATGTTCTGATGGTGGAAAGCCACGCGCCGGACTACGCCAGTCATTTCTTTCTTAGCCAAGCGGATGAAATTAGCGGCGCACCACCGGAAACAATCCATCGGTGTCGTGAAGGGTTACGACGCACTTATGAATCCGTCGATCGGATGATTGGGCGTGTCGTCGAATGTGCTGATGACGATACGGTTGTCCTCGTCTGTGCCGACCACGGTGGGACCCCGAACCAATTCCGTGCTGTGGATATTGAATCGGTCTTAGAAGAGACAGGGTTTATTGTCAAAGATGCAAACGGAGAAATAGACTGGACAAAAACACGGGCTGTTAATGTCGGATTAGTGCATATCTTCATTAACTTAGCCGGACGTGAACCCGATGGTATCGTTGCTCCCGAGGACTATGAGGCAACGCAACGGGAAATTATCGCGGCGTTGCATACCTACAAGGATACCAAAACTGGACGGCATCCGTTCACCTTAGCCGTCACCCGTGCAGATGCTGAGATGTTTAACCTACAAGGAGAATTAGTCGGTGATGTGGTCTATGCACTGCGCCCCGAATTCGATGGCGCGCACGGTAAGCAGTTGCCTTCAGTGAGTTTCGGTATCGGCGGACAACACTCTACATTTATTCTATCGGGGGCTGGGGTTCGGCAAGGCGTTGCATTGGAACGACAGGTTCGCGTTGTTGATGTTGCACCGACGCTCTGCTATCTACTCGGACTTCCGATGCCTGATAAGGTAGAGGGTGGTGTCGTTTACGAGGCATTAACGGATCCGAATTGGCATTTGACAGCACTTGCAGCTTTGGCCTAAACAACAAAGCAGACACGTGTTTTAAGAAGGCACACCGATGCCGCATTGCTCGCGCAATTCTTCAAGCGTATAGGTGTTGATGACATCGGTTTTTGTCAACCATCCACGACGGGCAACATTCAAGCCAGAGTGTCGGTGTGCCAATTGTCGAATAGCGTGTGCATCTGTATTGACCGCTAACAACACACCTGCGCCTTTTGCCATCCGTACAAACTGAGAATCCAAATCCAATCGACTCGGTGAGCCGTTAATCTCCAAAACTGTGTTATTCTCTGCAGCCGCTGCAATGACTTCCTCAAGATTCAGCGGATAGCCAGGTCTGTGTCCAAGCATTCTGCCTGTCGGATGTCCGATGATATTGACAAACGGATTTTCAATTGCGCGGACGATGCGCTTTGTCATTTCTGCCTCGGTGAGGTTGAAATGGCTATGGACGCTTGCAACAACAATATCAAGTTGTGCCAAAATCTCATCGGGAAAATCCAGAGTGCCGGACCGCCGAATATCTACTTCAGAACCCGCGAGGACTGTCATACCCTCGATCTCAGCATCTAATTCACGGACTTGCTTCACCTGTTCAAGGAGTCGTTTCTGATCCAAACCGTTTGCGACGGTGGAAGAGACTGAATGGTCGGTAATAGCGAAGTATTCAAGACCTTCTGCTTGCGCTGCCGCCACTATCTCCTGAAGCGTATTCCGTCCGTCACTCCAGTCAGTATGTGCGTGTAAGTCCCCTCGCAAGTCGGTAAATTCAACGAGAGTCGGCAAGGTGTTGTCTTTAGCCGCTGCCACTGATGTACCATCTTGTCGAAGTTCAGGCGGAATATAGGCGAGTCCAAGTTCTTCATAAATTTCTGCTTCTGTGATGCCATGTTCAGTCGTTCGCGGGGAAGGACAATCGGGTAGCGCGTCAAAGTGGGCATCCGTTGCTGTCGTTAAGAATAGGGTTAGTTCGGACGTGGCAGCGGTGCAGAGATAGATAGAGACTGGAAAATCCTGATCAATATGGAATTGAATTACGGGGAGTATATCTCGGACATCATTTGTCGGTTCGTTTTGACTTTTTTCAATGAGAGAGGCACTGTTGCTGTCATATAGGTACTGGATTTGATCGCCCGTTTTGAAAACTATTTGCGTTTGCGAAAAGGGTTCAAGAAACGCTTGCAGCGAATCAGAAACGACACCCTTCTCAAACTGAAACGCTGACTCGTCCTGACACTCAACAATCAATTCTATACCTCGACAGATCTCTTCGGACCGCCGTAAATGTCCCGTGAATTCGGGTTTCTGTTTTACCCATCCAAATTGTGCTAAATTCTCTGAAATCCGCTGTGCGATCGGCAAAACAGCCCACAGTGGACGTGCTTTCCGAAGCTGCATGCGAAACGCTAAACTCTCGGCTATCATCTGAAGGGTCTTCTTTCCGATCCCCTTCATACCTCTCATCTTTCCGCTTTCCAGCAATGCCCGGAGGTCCTCAAGATCCCGCACCCCGAGTTCCTGATAGAATCTACCGACAGTCTTCACACCGAGCCCTCGGAGTTCAAGCAGTTCAAGTATCCCTGTCCCCATTTCCGCTGTGAGATCGTCATAGTATCTGCAACGTCCAGTTTCGAGCATCTCAACTGTTTTGTCTTGGATAGCTTTCCCGATGCCGGGTGTCGCTCGGAGTTGTTCGACTGCACTTTTATTGTAACCCGGGGTATTCTGTTCAGGGGCTTCAGCAGATAGTTCGTATGGAAAGTCTTCGATGACATCGGCCGCGCGCGCATAAATCCTCGCGCGAAATGCATCGTCACCTCGAATTTGGAGGAGGGATCCGATCGCTCGGAACACAGCACTGATCTCATGATTTGTCATTTTCAACGACCTTTCCTTCTCCAGTGACGGATGGAAACTCCGCTGCCAGTAACGGGGGTAGAACTTGCTATGCGAATTTCCGATGTGTGAAAAAACCGACGAGTAGCCCAATGAGCATCTCAGCCGCAACAACCGAAATAATTTGATAAATCGTAAGGAAATGCACACCGCCTAATTGAGATCTGAACGTATATAGCATTCCATAGAAGCAGCCAAGCCCACACAAAGCACCAAGCCCACCGAGGAAAAGTCCATGAACAATAAAAGGAGCGAGAAGATAGCGTCGGAACATACCAAGAAGTTTCATGAGGTGAACCTCATCGGCGCGAGCAATCGCTGTTTTCCTGATAATTGAACCGATAATGAACCAAATAGCAATGACAGTCACACCGATGCCAACGAGCGTTGTTCGTTCCGAGTCGCGCAAGCGATCTTTCAGTTGTCCTTGCCCGGTCAATAAGATGTCTTCAATTTCGTCGTGTGCTTTAATTTCCAACACAATGTGTTCTAACGTTTTACGGGTTATTAATTCTTCGTCTACATAGACATTGAGGGATGCTGGAAATGGGTTCACACCACGAGTTCCTGAAAACGCCTCCTTAATCAGAACACCCAAGTCTTGGAACTCGGTTTCTCTGCTGGCGAGTTTCTCAGCTTTTGAAGCATAATTGACAGCGAGAATCTGTCCATTCTTCTCTAATCGGCTAACCAATGTCCGCCCCATTGACTCATCCACAGTATCTTTTAGAAACGCGACGAGCGTAGGTGCCTCCATTTTAAATTCAGACTGTCGCAAAATGAATGAGTGGTTTAATAGCAAGGTCGTAAGTAAGGTAGTGATGAATCCGATGCCGACAATACCTACCAGACTCGAAGTACCAGCACGTGCGATATGAGATATGGCATTTTTAAGACGATGGCGCATTTTCAGTTTTCAGTTTTCAGTTTTGGCTTTTGATGCCCAAACATGCTCTTTCAAACCTTTACTTTTTCAAGTGTCAACGGTTAGAAAAAATATTGAACAATCAGAATCCTCTTGTAACTAATGACCGACAACCGATAACTGACGACTCCTCCTATCTCAATGGATCCCACCATCTCGCAATTCAATAATCCGCTTATTACAGTTCTCAGCGAGTTTGCGGTCCGAGGTTGCTACAAAGATAGTCATACCTTGAAAATTAAGTGCATCGAGAAGTGCCATGACCTCAAGCGAAAGCCGCAAATCTAAACCCTCTGTAGGCGCATCCGCGAGCAGCAATACAGGATTGTTAATAACGGCTCTGGCTATAGCCAGGCGTCGCTGTTCATTGCCGGATATCTCAGTCGGTAGCGCATGGCGATGATGCGTCAACCCCATTTGATGCAGAAGTTTGTTGACATTCTCTTTCGCTACGCGTGGTGCCATGCCTACTAACCTCTGTGGCAGGGCAAGATTCTCCTGAATCGTCTTATCCGCTAAGAATTTGAAATCTTGAAAGACGAGTCCTATTTTCTGCCGAAAGTAAGGCAAACTCACCGTGTCCAATGTAGCAAGTTTTTGCCCAATCACGCTCAAGTCCCCTCCCACAGGTATCAAATCGGCGTATAGCAACCGTAAAAGTGTTGTTTTCCCAGAGCCGCTGGGCCCTACGAGGAATACGAACTCGCCGCGTTCCACGCGAAAACTCACTTTTTCAAGTACGCTAAGCTCATCATAACTGAAGCTGACTTGGTGCATCTGTATCATTTTTTTAGAGTTATCGGTTTTCAGTTTTCAGTTAAGACATTGTATCTGGAACGTTTCCTGTTACTGCCACAAGAAACCTCTTTTACCGATAACTGAAAGGTTTTTCGCAGAAAAACCGAACTGAGAACCGGTAACTATTCCTTGGTATAGTCACAATCCGACCTGTGACAACTCAGCAACGCGGTTATCGTCTCACTCTCTTTTGCTTTTCTGGTTTTCTCAACAAGAAAGGGTGCCTTGCATTTTGGACAAGTTTCAGGCACAGGTTTATCCCATGTAGAAAATTCACACTTCGGATAGTTGCTGCATCCGTAAAAGACTTTCCCACGGCGGCTGCGACGCTCACCGAGGTAACCATCACAATCCGCTTCAGGACAGTCAATACCCATTGGAATAGGCTTGGCATTTTTGCATTTCGGATATGCGCTACAAGACAAAAACTTACTCCCGGCACGGCTCACCCTGATAACCATCAGTTCGCCACATTTATCACACGCGGTGTCGGTCTGTTCTGGTTCCGGGGCAGGTGTATCATCTGTAGTTAAAGGTTTAATACTCTTACACTCTGGATAATTAGCACATCCAAGAAAGCGCCCATATCTTCCCCATTTGACAATCATGTTCCCGCCACATTTTTCACACTTCTCGTCAGACTCTTCTTCCATCGCTTTTCGGGCTTCATACATCTTATCCGGTGCTTCTGTGAGAGCAATTTGGAAGGGCGAATAAAACTGTCCTAAAGTTTTAACCCAGGCAACTTTACCATCAGCGATGGTATCCAGCTGTTCTTCCATCTTTGCTGTGAATTCAACATCAACGATGTTAGGAAATCCGTGAATTAGAAGATGGTTGATGAGTCTACCCACATCTGTAGGCAAAAGTCGTCCGCGTTCTTTGTTCACATACTCGCGCTGAATAGTTGTCAGAATAGAGGCGTAGGTGCTGGGCCGTCCGATCTCTTGCGCCTCCAGCATTTTGACGAGTGTCGCTTCGTTGTAGCGTGGCGGCGGCTGCGTAAAATGCTGCTTCGGTTCTAATTTACGGAGATCCAGCGTATCTCCCTCTTTAAGAACGGGCAAACTGACGTTCTCTTCACTTGAATCGTTTTCATCAGCAGCCCCATCATCTTTACCTTCCATGTAGATACGCCTGAATCCATCAAATTTGATAACCGAACCCGTAGCTCTGAAAAGATAAGTACCGGCTTTGACATCAATGGTTGTCGCGTCAAAGATCGCCGGATTCATCTGGCTCGCTATGAACCGCATCCAGATAAGTTCATAGAGGCGATATTGATCACTGTTCAGATAAGGCTTTAATTCTGCAGGGAGGCGTAAGGGGAGGGTCGGACGGATTGCCTCATGTGCATCTTGGGCACCCTTTTTGCTGCGATAATTAACCGCTCGACCCGGCAGATATTCTGTGCCATACGTCGTTTTGATGTAATCTCGCACCGCTTGGAGTGCCTCTTGAGCAATACGGGTTGAATCGGTCCGCATGTAAGTGATTAGTCCGACTGAACCTTCCTTGCCGATCTCTAATCCTTCATAAAGTTGTTGGGCAACAAGCATCGTCTTTTTGGCAGTAAACCGGAGTTTGCGAGATGCCTCCTGTTGTAAGGTGCTCGTGATAAACGGTGGAACAGGTCGCTGTTTTCGCTCCCGTTTTTGAACCTTCTCGACGATATAGTCGTGTGTCTTTGCGTCTGCAGCGAGTTCTTTTGCCCGCGCTTCGTCTATGCGGAACCCGTAGTTATTAATCTCACCCTTCTTGCTACCAATTTTATGTAACTTCGCGAGAAAAGGGTGTTCAACCGCAGTCGGTGTCAGCGTTGCCGTCAGTGTCCAATATTCTTCGGGTTTAAACGCCTCAATCTCTGCTTCCCGTTCACAAATCAGACGGACTGCAACCGATTGAACCCTTCCGGCACTCAACCCCGGTTTGACGCTACGCCACAAAATAGGACTAATCAGGTAACCGACAAGTCGATCCAAAACGCGTCGCGCCTGTTGGGCATCAACAAGTGCTATATTAATCTCGCCAGGTGTTTCAATAGCATCTAAGATAGCACTCTTGGTGACCTCATTGTAGGTGATCCGATAGATAGGCTTCTTTGCCTTCTTGAGTTCCTCAGCGAGGTGCCAACAGATCGCTTCACCTTCCCGATCAGGATCCGCAGCAAGATAGATGTTGTCAACTTTACCGGCTGCAGTTTGCAGAGATTTTACAACCTTGCCTTTCCCGCGAATCAGGACATATTTCGGTGCGAAGGCGTTTTCGATATCCACCCCGAGTTCTTTTTTCGGCAAATCTCGGATATGCCCAACAGAGGATTCGACAATGTAATCCTTACCTAAAATCTTTTTGATAGTTTTTGCTTTCGCCGGCGATTCAACAACGACGAGTGACTTTGGCATGTTTTATTCCTATTTTCCTATATTTGGATTGATAACTGCACCGATGAATTGTGCATCGGTTTCCTATTGAGTATCAGCAATTGCTGCCAAGATAACAAATGTGTAAGGGGCTACACTGACGCGAATCCTTTTAACAGTGCGCAATTATGCGATAACTACACATTTTTATTAACGACTCATGTTGATAATGGTTTCATACCTGACTTGCGTGTCTGCTGTTTATCTTCAATAGACACAAATTTAATTTTCAGATACGGAAAAGATAGCTGCATTGATTAGGACGCAAAAGCAATTAGGTCGGTAAGCATCTGTCGCATATCAGTGCGGTGAACGATAGCGTCAATGAATCCATGTTCTAACAAGGACTCTGCCTTTTGAAAATTTTCAGGCAATTCTTCGCGGAGGCTGGCAACGGCTAACGGACCAGCGAAGCCGATTCGCGCACCCGGTTCAGCGATAATGACATCTCCAAGCGATGTATAACTCGCAGTAGCACCGCCAAATGTTGGATCGGTGACAACAGAGATATAAAAAAGCCCCGCTTTCGCATATTCAGCACAAGCAGCAGCGGTTTTTGCCATCTGCATCAAGGCGAGTGTGCCCTCCTGCATCCGCATACCGCCGCTCACAGAAACAATGACTAATGGCAACTGGTTTTCAAGGGAACGCTCAATACATCGGGTAACTTTCTCGCCAATGACAGAACCGCACGTGCCACCTATAAACCCGACATCACCAATCGCTATTGCAGTCGGGTAACCCCCAATTTCGGCGATACCGGAGAGCATCTCGGATCTAAGTCCTGTTTTTGCGACATCTCTTTCGAGTTTCTGCGGATACTCAGGGAATTCCAGTGAATCAATGGAGTAGAGATTCGCATCGTACTCCTGAAAACTATCTGCATCTACGATGAGATTGAGCCGCTCGTAAGCACTCATATAGTGGTGATAGTCGCAGTGTGTGCAAACATTCAGATTCTCAGCAAACGTCTCTGCCGGCATCTGCGTGTCGCAATTTCTACATGAGATCATTTCTGAATTTTCCGGCATCTTTTTCCTCAGAATTTAGCCTTTAATGATTTCGTCTCTACCAATCAATCATCCAAACCGAGTTGATCGCTCAACTCCATCAAACGCTTATTAATTCCTGTTTTGTCAATTCGATTGCCATCAACAAATTCTTGGTATTCTGGCAACAACCCATCTGGGACCATTACGCGTGAGTTCGCTTCTCGCAACGCCAATAACCCCATGAAGATTTGCATTTCGCGTGAATAATCTGGGATGAAGTCGTTAAGTGCTTGACGGAGCTCGGCTTCTGTAAAGGTATTGCGACCCCCACGCCTTGCCAAGTTATTTGCACGTTGGACAATCAAAAAGAGATCTCGCCAAGTCAACCCATCCGTTTCCGAACCGCCAACGAGTGCTTGGAAGTTGATGTTCCCGGAGGTCTGCCCTCGACAAAATATTCTTAAAATCTCCACTCTACCGCCACTGGTAGGCGGCAGCATGATTAATTTAGTGTCAAAAACACCGTACCGTCGAAAAATCGGCGGCATGAGGTCCGGGCGTTGTGAGGCACCCACCCATATCACACTCCCGTGCAATGACGTATCATTCATAGCATTCACGAGCGCTTGAGGAAACCTCTGATCATTGTCTTCTGGATTCATTGAGGTGTGCGGGGATGCCTGCTCAATTTCATCCATAAAGACAACGGTCGGTGCGATGCCACGGATAAAACTGAGACCCGCATTTAAGTTCCGTTCATAAGTGTTCCCATTTTCATTGATGTTTATTGTCACTTCGCCTACCTGATTGGCGTAGCGGAGTTGGACGAGGGTCATGTTCGCTTCACCGGCGAGCACCCTCGCAGCGTAAGCCTTGCTGGTTCCAGGGGGACCAAGCAAAAGCATCCCGCGGGGCACACGTCGCAGGTCCTGGTTTTTCATACCATCTGCGATATCCCGAATCGTCCGCATGACATACCAACCATCACCAGACGGATTGGTGTTCGTTTCACCAAGTTCAAGAACACCGTGACTAAAGACCTTAATGCTCTCGCGTCGGTATCTGATCAACGGTTCACCACCGGCTTTCTGTTCCGCGGCTTCGGCTTGTTGTACAACATCGTGAATACCGAATAGGTTCAATCCGATGGTTTCTCGTGCCAAGACCTCCCTCTCTTGATTATTGCCGAGGGTTTTACGCATTTGTGAAGAACCCTCCGAAATGTCATGTAGATGTTCAATAAACTTCAGGCGTTCGCTATAGTCTGGAAACGGGATTTCTATCATAGGAATCTCTGGATTCACGGTGAAATTCGGGTGTATGTCAAACGTGTTAGGCGTGACGAGCAGGATAACGTGCTTGTGTCTTCGGATATTAAGATCGGATGCCCAATTTTGGAGCTGATTAAACAGGAGTTGTGTTTCATCTCTGGCGACATTGCTCAGTGAAGGGTCGTTCGGAACAAGCTGCTCCAAAAAATTAATAACCAACCCGATTTTCGTTCTGCCTTGCCCCAAGAGATTATTTAACTTCTCGCGTAACTCTTTGGAGGGCGAAGGGTCTGTTCTAACGAAAATTAGGAACGGGTCTTTATTAGCTTCGTCGAATACCACGCTGGAATTAATTCCCCTACGTTCACGCTGTTTCTCCGACGCTTCTTTCGGCATAAGTTGTAGCATTCTTTGCGTGTTTCGCCACCGTCCAACATTCGGAAACCGAATTCCGTGTGACGTATTATAGCCGAGGACAAGATCACACCCTAATACATTCAGCTGCTCCATGAAATAATCTACAGCCGGCAGATAACCGTAAACATCATCGTATAGCAGGTCATTCACATTAAAATGGAGCAGAAATTGGTGGGCGGAACCTGCAGTGTAGTGTTTTTTGACTTCGTCCCAAAACATTTTTCTCTCCGCTATGTAACACCTTTTTTCAACATAAACGATAAAAATATAAGATATTATAACAGGTTTCCGGTGTTACTGTCAAAAAAAATTGAAATTATGGGTAAACCCAATGACCCCAAGGCCTCAGATTTTTATCTTGACACCGAAGATAGGATACTGCTAATATGCACAAAACTTACACCAAGACGCTAACACCATCAACCCCTTGTCAAACGCAATTCGATACGGATATCTATACGAGAAGGAAACTAAACGACAATACATAAAAGTAACCACACGAAAATATGAAAAAAGCACGGGGCGACCTGACACAAGGGAGCCTTCTGAGACACCTCCTACGGCTTGCCGGACCCATAATACTCAGTTATATTCTCCAAGAGGCATTTAACATCGTCGATATGATCTTTGTTGGAAGGCTTGGAGCCGGGGCGATAGCGGCTGTTGGCGTAAGCGGCAACCTAATCCGGTTAATCGGGGTCTTCTCGCTCGGCATTTCGACAGGATCCGGGATTATGGTGGCGCAGTATTTAGGCGCGAGGAACCTCGCCCAAGCTGAACACATCGCCATGCAGTCAATCCTGTTAGCCGTTTTTTTTTCTATCGGTGTCACGCTTGTCGGCTATCCGTTAGCAGAACAGGGGTTGCTTGCTGTCCGAATGACAGATCCAGAGGTACTCAGGCTCGGCACCACTTACATGCATATTATTCTCGTCGGTATTAGTACAATGTTCGTGTCGATGACCCTCGGTTCCATCTTCCGTGCCGGTGGTGATACAATTACGCCAATGATGGTTCTTATCTTCTCAACGCTGATTAACATCACACTCGACCCGTTGTTAATTTTCGGTTTATGGGGATTCCCAAAATTAGGGGTAGCAGGTTCGGCGTACGCGACGCTTATCGGGCGCGGCACTGGTGTCATTATTCTACTGTATCTCTGCTGGACCGGGCGCGCCCCCGTCTCATTACGGCGTGTTCAGTATAAGGTAGACCTTAGGGAAATGCTTGACATTTTACGGCTCGGCGTTTATAGTTCTATGCAAGGGTTTTGGAGACACTTTTCGCGACTCGGTTTCCTGTGGGTCATCGGTCCTTACGGCAAAACTGTGGTTGCGGCATACACGATTTGTATGCGGCTCCGGATTCTCGTAATGAACCCCGGCTTCGGTATTGCGAACGCAGTTACCCCGTTAGTCGGACAAAATTTAGGCGCGAACCAGATAGAACGCGCTGAAAAATCGACACGTGTTGCCAACCTGTTAGGTACTGTAATTATGGCAGCGATCGGTGCTGTTTTTCTCGCTTTTCCGCAGATATTCATTCGGATTTTTACAACCGAAACAGCTGTAATTGAAACCGGTATCCTTTACCTACGGTTTCTGGCTCCGACGTTCGGATTTATCGCATTTTCTCTCATTTTAGGAAGAGCACTCAATGGGGCTGGAGATACCTTCTCACCAATGGTGATTACGCTTGCCGCACAGGTCGGTGTCGGTTTGGGACTTGTGATTCTACTTTCGCACTTCATCGGACTGAACGGCGTTTGGTTAGGCATCGCGCTCTCAAATGTCGTCCAAGGGGTCGCTATGTGGTTCTGGTATCGGACTGGAAAGTGGAAGACAATCAAACTTGTTAAAAAGAAGCCGAGAGTCATATAGGGATAAAGACTCTGTAACAAAATTTAGAAGGAGTTGACGATGGAAGCCTATAAAGGCTATGAAAATCCACAACTAATTATCTCCGCCGAGGCATTAAAAGAAACACTCGGCGACGAAACATTCTGTATCGTGGATACGCGACCGACTTATGAATATATTCGCGGACATATTCCCGGTGCACTTCATTTAGATCTATTCGGTTTGAGTCTCATCGATACCCGCAAAGAGACGTTCGATACCTTCATGTGGATGATCGCGTACCTGTTTCAGCAACGCGGGCTTGATCCGACAAAGCCGATTGTATGGTACGAAGACATCTCTGGAACCAGGGCATCGCGTGGACTTTGGTTCTGTGAGTATTTGGGACACCCCGAAACCCGCTTATTAGATGGCGGTTTCAGAGCATGGTTAGCAGCAGAAGGCCCCATTAGTACGCAAGGCACCGAACCCCCGGAGGTCGAACCGTTCCCGATAAATGCTCAGCACGACACACACATGGATGCAGATGTGATCCGTGTGCTGCTAAACCGATCAGATTTTGTTCCGCTTGATACACGTACAGATGACGAACATTACGGCAGAGTAGCTCGCGCAGAACGGGCAGGGGCGATTCCGGGCTCTATTCATATCGAATGGCTCAATAATCTTGATGAAGTCGGGGCTTTCAAAACTGCTGACGAACTCCGAGAGATGTATGCAGCAGTCGGTATTACTCCCGAAAAGCAAGTCATGTGCTACTGACAGGGCGGATACCGCTCTTCCCAAACCTATTTGGCGTTGCGACTGTTGGGATACCCGAAAGTGAGCAACTACATAGGTTCGTGGAAAGAGTGGGGTGACCGGCTGGATCTGCCGGTCGAGATGCCTGAAGCTTAGCGGCTACGATACGAAGCCAGTTCCTGTAGGTTGGGTTGAACGTAGTGAAACCCAACACATTCTCAGGTTGTTTATAACTTCGACAACCTCAACGGGACATTCATGTGGTAGGTAATGTCCGGCGTTAGGGACCCATACCCATCGAATATTCGGATTGGACGGAATGCGTAACTTCTCCTCAGTTAAATCATTCCGTCCCATACCGCCAAAAACTTCCAAGATAGGGACGCGTGCGTGCTGTAGGTAGGCGTACGCGTCGAAATTTTTGACAGATTCCCAGAAATCGTGCCAGATTTCGGCTTGGAAGCGGTTTCGCGTCGCTGCAGCCTTCCGTTGAATTTGAGCGATCATTGCCTGTGACAGCGAACCGTAAAATCGACCTGTATCAAAAGCACTACCCGCAGACGAAAGGCTTGTCCATCCCTCCAGCAAAACAAGCCCACCCACACAAGATGAACGCCGTGCGACTTCCATCGCAACCATACCTCCAAGACTATGCCCAACAATCACCAATTTATGAAGATTCAAATGATGGGCAAAGAGTTCAACATCTTCAGCAAGGCTGTCTAATGTAAAGGGTTGCTTCGGCACACTGCTCTGCCCATGCCCACGAAAATCGAGCGCGATCACACGCAGGTTGCGCGCTAACCTCTTGGTTACGGGTATCCAATCTGACGCATCACATCCCGTGCCGTGCAAGAAAAGTAACGGAGGCGTTGAACGCCCTGAATCAAGGTAAGCCATCTCTCCCCAGGACATTGAGATTGTTGTCATCGTACACGACTCCACTTCAAGTTGTTAAATTCCATATCCGTGCGGCTGTCCCACCGAGAATCTGTGCCTTGTCGTCTTCTGTCAGGAATGGAAGTCCTTCTTGTATGAGTCGGAGTTCTTGCGCTAAGGATGGCCAATTGTGTTTTTGTCTATGATGCCCGGGGTATCCTGTCCCCCACACCGTCCGTTCTGCACCGAAAGCTGAAAGCAATTTTTCAATGAACGGGTGTACATCTGTATATGGGAACTCTTGATCGGAACGTCCGGCAACGTCCGATAACTTGAAATGAATATTATCGTACCGTGCAAGGTCCACGATTGGCTGAAACACCGCCGCGTCGGCATCTATTTGTGGGTACCCCATGTGATCAAGGATAAGTGTTAGATGTGGATACTGTCGGGCAATGACCGCGACCTGATCTGCGAACTCAGCGCGGAGATGCAATTGGATGACTGCGTCCAGTGCCGCAATCTCCTCCCACATAGGTCCGTTCTGTTGGGTTAACAATATCTTTTCATCAGGATAGTACATCGGATGGAAACGGAAACCCGCCAAACCCCGCTCCTTTATCCAATAGCGGACCTGCTCGGCGTTGTTTGGGGCTTGTGGATCGATTAATCCGTGTCCGATGAATCGGTCTGGAAACCGTTCTACTGAATCTGCGATGTAACCGTTATCCCAAGTCGACCAACTCGTTTGCACCAACACCGTCCAGTCTACACCGTGTGCGTCCATCTCTGCCAAGAGTTCATCAGCGGTACCGGGTTCATCAGGATAAGAATTCCAACTCGGTGCTGTAGGACCAACAGGGTATTTCGGCGGATCGATTTCCCAGACATGTACATGTGTATCTACAATCATGGCAAGCTCCTTGGTGCTGTGTTTAGAACAGAAATTGGGCATCCACTTTTTCGCCAGCTTGTAGCGTTGTCGCGGTTGGAATCGTAATTAAGCCGTTCGCCAAGACGAGCGAATGTAGAATCCCTGACCCCTGGGGTCCAGTTGTTTCTGCGGTGATTTCTCCATCAGAGATTTTGAGGATTGCCCGCATATAATTAACGCGACCATCTCTATTCGTGACAGATTCCGCTAAGACGGCTTTGAAGGTTGGACGGAATAGATTTGTATGTCCCGCCATTTTTAAGAGTGCAGGTCGGACAAAGAGTTCAAATACAACAAGCGAAGATACGGGGTTGCCGGGCAATCCAAAAATAGGTTTCCCGTCTGCGATGCCATAAGCCTGTGGTTTTCCGGGTTTCATGGCGACGCGCCAGAAGTTAATCTCACCTAACTTCGCCAACACAGTTTTCACCACGTCGTGCTCACCTACAGAGACCCCACCACTCGTGATAAGTGCGTCAGCCTTCGCGAGGGCAGCACGAAAGATTCGCTCTGTTTCTGCCTCATCATCAGGCGCGATGCCCATATCAATCGGTATACCGCCGGCTTCTTCGACCTGTGCATAAAGTCCATAACGGTTGCTGTCCCGAATTTTTCCCGGTTCAAGCGGTTTACCGAGCGGTGTAAGTTCATCACCTGTCGAAACAATCGCAACGGTAGGTTTCCGGTGCACTGTAGCTTCCGCGCAATTGAGAGAGGCAAGCATTGAGACCTCTGGCGGACGCAGGTGCTTCCCCTTTTCCATCACTTGTTGACCTTCCGCAACACTCTCGCCAGTAAAACGGACATTTCCAGCTGTGTCAATACTTTCAAAAATCTTGACTTCATCGCCCTCTTGTTGCGTCACCTCTTGCATAATGACAGCGTTAGCACCCTGAGGCATCATCGCGCCCGTCATGATTCGCGCCGCTTGCCCTGCTGCAACCTGTTTTGTTGGGGCATAACCCGCTGCGATCGTCTCTACAACCGAAAGCACGGTAGGATTCTTCTCGGAAGCGTTTTTTACGTCAGCTGCGCGAACGGCATATCCATCCATCGCCGAATTGTCAAATGGGGGGATATTTTCTGTAGCAGGCAGCACCTCGGCAAGGACATAGCCCGTACACTCAAGAATCTCACGCTTTTCTGAGGGTAAAATTGGAATGGTATCCAGCATCCGTTGGCGGGCTTCATCAACACTTAGCATCTAAATTTCTCTCCTTTGGATATTCTCATATCCAATATGATAAAGCATCACGCTGATAAGTGCAAGTGTATTAATTTTCATCTTCCAGCGGTTCCAAACCGCACCTACCAAGGAAGTGCGTAAGCCCTATTTGTCTTGAAAAATGCGTAACATTTTCTCTAACCACACCTACCGGGCCTGGAATTCAAGAGGTCTTTTGGTGTATGCAAGAGGCCTGACGAGGATCCGGTAACGAGCAGGGCGTAAGTCCTAAAATTCGGATAGGCCTTCCGAAAATAGCGGCGAATCACAAAAGGTCTTATTTGGATATTTATATATTTTTATTCTATTTAAAAGAATATGTCCTAACATAACTGATGCTTAAACCCCTATGACTATTGACTTTATAGCAATTTAAAAATTTGACAAAAAATGAGATTTGTGATAATATATATTCCGAACTCTTGTGAAAATATGAAGTTTGTGAACACCTCATAACGGATATTTTTTCAGCGTGAGTTTGCCACGCTTATACTGCCATAGGAAACCAACGGTCTCCTATGCTACAAAGATGGCAACTTAGGTTAATATAGGGAAGTGTGTCAATGACAACCGATGTCTTGCGAGATATTATTTCACGCTGCCACCAACGGCACGAGAATCCACTTAAGCAACGGAAAACGAAGCAACGGCAGACGATCTCAGCCTCTCCACTGTACAAAGGACTTCCTTACCATTTCACAGTCTATTGTGCCCACAGATACCCTGTGATGCTTCAAGACTTGGAGGCAGCAGGCGTTTCTTTTATGCCAATCGGGCAAGCCCCCGGAACCGACCGTCCGCCGCGTCATTTTGGAGGGGAACGGTTCTCGAAACGTCAAGAGGCGATAGACTGGGGGATCACCCAATGGCGCAAGTCGTGGGGGATTCACGTGTATACAGGGATGCCGTCGGCGCACGACGGCGCGCCCTGGCATGATATCGACTTTAAATATGAAGCTATCTGTGCTGCACCTGAGGCTATTCTTGCTTGTGTTCAAGCACTTGTTGATGCCGTTGCGAACCCGTTGCTGACGCTGTCAAAGTCTGGTGGGCTGCGTTTTTCTTGTAGGATACCGGGGTACCTGCACCCAAATACCGGGCAGCCCCTGTTGTATGTCAATAAACAGACACCGACAGCAGAGAATCCGCCCCCACACAAAGCATATATTGAAATTTTGGGTGAGAAGGGATACAACTGCTGGGATGCACGCTATGAAATTCTGCTTGGAAATCTGTTAGAGCCGCCTCTGATTCCTAAAGAGGTTTTTTTCGCGATTATCGATGCACTTCGCGCAGCGCTTCACGACCCTGTTCCCGAAAACGGACAATACAAGGAGAGCCTCCCCGATGCACCCTACTCTCTTGGATCGGGCAAACTTGACCTCGCCGAAGAGGCGTTTCTCAAGCGCGGGTTTTCTTATGTCAGACAAGAGGACGGATTTCATTATTGGAACCGGCAAGAGGGTGAGATTGACAATACAGAGGTAGCATTGTGGGAGGATGAAGAGGGTGTGTGGTTACGTGCGTCTACATCCGATACCGGGCTACCTATGGAGGCAACGCTTATAACAGACGTTTGGAAGGATACGGGTATCTTGCCGCCGATCCCTGCGACAGGGCTGCCTGTAGACGATAAGGTGATCGCCGTACGGGAAGGGAAACTGAGTCCACTCGCAATAAAACGTCCTACGCCTATATTACACAAGTCCGAACCGACCGAAAAGACTGATGAAACACACGAAGATATTAGTGTTCAGGTGCAGCGTGTTTTTGATAAGAATGTGCGTGTCCTTGGATTTACTGCCGAGACAGACGCGGAGAAAGACCCTGAAGTAGCATCCGTCCTGCGTACGCGTAAGGCAATCTGTTTAAAGGTGCCGAGTGGTGAGCTTGCGGCAGCAGCATCAAGATTTCTTCAAAGCGGAGAGGTCAGCTCGGTGGCAGAGTGGCGGGATCGGATGCATCTCTGGGATCAGGTGAAAGATACCCCCAGTACTCGGCTGTTTTCGGACCCAGAATACGCAAAAATAGTGGAACAACTTCTCGAAACGCGCGAGGGAACACAACCCCTGTGTATCACCAATACCCCCGGAGAGGATCAACTGTTTCTTAGATGCGAACTCTCCAGAACCACACTGAAGGCGTGGGTTACCAATTGGCGAGGCGATGCCTTAGGCAACTTTGCGCTGGCTCTACTGAATGCGATAGGCATCAGCGATAAATCTCATGAAAACGCTATCAAACGGCTCCGAACAGTGGTCCAGACGTTTCAATGGCTGGAAGAAGAGATCATCGAACAGATGTGTCACGTCAATGCGGCACCTGTTGAAAACATTCAGGCGTTCCGAGCGGTTTATGCGGATCCAAGTTGGACGTTTTGGCATCAACTCAAACGTTTCTTTGCCCATTACACACGCGACGCTGATGCGCCGATGCGATGGGAGGACGAGGAACTACAGTTCCGGGTGCCGCCCATGCTGCATCCGAGCGTCCAATACCTTTTCGTCAATATGCTGGTGCTCGACGCTGAACATTTACGGCGGACATTCTTGGATGTAGAAACCGAGATCTTTCGCACAGAACCGATGGCGTGGGTTCCCGGAAACCGCGTTTTTCAGATTCGCACCGGTATCTATCCACAGGAGACAATTTTAGACCTCAGCAACACTTGGGACATTATGGCGATGTCTGAAACAGGACAGCACATTTTTTCCAGAATTCAAGCGGAAATAGAAAGGGATCGAAATATTAAGCATGGGATTATCACCCATGTTCTCGCAATTGAACAGCTGAAGGATATCGCGAAAAATGAGAATGTCTGCTTCTTGACGAATTTTCTAGATTTTCGAGAAGTGGAAGGATTGGAAAGCTCCCTTCAAGAAGTGCAGGTCATCTGGATGGTTGGCATGCCGCAAATGGGAGCACGCGCCCTTTTGAGCCGCACGCAGATCTTATTTGGAAACGACGAGGAACCCCTTTCTTATGAAATGGAACCTGAGCTCTACCGTTACACGGACGAACGCGTCCAGAGCGTCTATAAAAAAGAGGCCACCTATATATTCAGAGGGATTATAGAGTTGGCTCAGTTGAACCGTTTGGCAAATAAGAAGATTATGTTGATTACGGGGTTGCGAATTCCTGAGATTACCGACAGACCTGAAACACTCCTTTTTGACTGGGCAGATTTCGATGTCGCCGGTGGGTTAGATAAACTCGCTGAGGTGATAGCGACCCGCGAACGTTTTGAGGCGGAACGCGACAAGCTAACATCTGAATCCAGCAGAAAAGAAGTAGAACGTATATTAGGATGTTCGACAAGGCAGGCGAACCGAATGTTGCAAAGGATGAGAGGCGGGAAAGCACGGGTCACTTTCCGCGAGCAAATTCTTGAACTGCTCGCCGATGGCGAGAAAAAAACACCGGAACTCACGGCGGCGATTCAAGGACATCCAAAAGCCATCAATACAGAACTCACGCGCCTCGTGGAGCGCGGTGAAATCGTAAAGGTGCGACGCGGTGTTTACAGGCTTCCAGAACCTTAGAACGGAGCGGTGTAGCAAAATACGATACGGAAGCATATCTTGATCTATATCCTATTGTAACGCATTAACTTATATTTTCCCAAGTCCAAAGTCATCAATTTTTCAAGTTCGATTTGACTTTAAGACAACCGCGTGCTATAATTTATGGTAAGTTTAGTGACATTGATACATTTAGACCATATCATAGGTTCTGGTTTATGAGAAACGGCACGACTCTAACATTTGGGCGTGGTTTGAAAATTTGCATTGCAATAAGTCTATGCTGTTATATCGCGCTGCTCGGTGTCATTGAACTCACACACGATCACCCTGAACATTCACACGACCATACTGAACATTCACATCCTGAAAACACCTGTACAGCCTGTCTCTACAGCAGCCTACACGCTGGCGTTGAAGTTGAACCTTTTACATGCGTCTCACCGCTCCTGATTACGACTACACTCTCACTGTATGAAACTGTTTTTCTGCCTTTAAAACTTACCGCGGACACTCGGATTCGTGCCCCACCTATATTCTCCAATAAACTTTCGGATTTCGCCTGTTAAAGGCAAATCTGTTTTCGCTTTAGATTTCTATCTATTATCCAAAGGGGTGGAGGTTGCTTGTACTTGCCGACTTGCCTGCCCTTTGCATACCTCTGCTTTGCAATATGCGGCAATGTGTATATAGTTTGCCACAACGCTTGACTGTATAGAGCATTGGAAAACCTATGGGATTTCCATTTCGCTAAAACTGCATGAGATGCTCAAGACAGGTGAGTTCGCGCATCTACATTTTTCGCGCGATACCACCTGTTATATATGATTTTTTTATTAAATAGGACTTACGCACACTGCTCTTTTGTAGCACAAACTTTCCAGTTTGTGGCAGGAGACCGTTGTGTTTTCCGAAAATTCTCATCTAACAGAACGGGCTGCAGTCAAAATTGCGTAAATCCTGTTAAAGTAATAGGCACACGGCGTGTGCTATCAGATAAAAATATTGGAGAATATAATGTTTACTTACTTTTTTCGGCGCGACTTTTCTGTCGCCGTTTCTCGGTTAATGTTGCTAACCTTTGTTACGCTACTCCCCTTCATGGGCGGTTGTGGCGAAGATGATAACCCTATTATTGACGATGAGCATGACCACGAACAAGAAGCGGAGGCAGTCCTTCACGCCGATGCCGACGGCTTTGTTTTGGAAGTCGAGGAGGTGGAGGTCTATCGTCAGTTTCAAGGCACTGATAGCGGCGGCCTTACCGTCGGCGTTGGTCAAGAGATTGAGGTCCATGTCGTATTTCTTAATGCAAGCGGTGCCGAAGTCGATCTCGGTGAAGTAGAAGGCGAGGACGAACATGACCATGAAGAAGAGGAAACCTTCAGCTTGGGCTTGTCGGATTACGATCTCGCCATTATCGAGATCCATCTCGAAGATGAAGACGGACACGCCGAAGAAGAACACGCCGAAGAAGAACACGCCGAAGAAGAACACGCCGAAGAATTCGGGTTTGGACTCGAGGGATTGAAGGCAGGCACAACGGAAATCAAACTCCAACTCCTTCACGGGGACCATCCAGATTTCACGGGAGCACTTCTGATACCGGTAACCGTTCAATAAGGAGAAAGGTCCATGTTAGGGACTCACGCCTTTCAACATAGACTTTTTCCGGTAGGTGCATTTTCCAAGTGCACCTACCTATTCGCAGCATTGCTCCTATCGCATCTGTTCTGCAATACAAGCAATGCCCAAAGCACTCAGGTTACAACGCGTTCACTGCGTGGTGAAGTTATTGACAAACAGAGTCGCTCTCGTCTCGCTGGGGTTACTGTCCATATCGTTGGGCTTGAAAGAAGCACCCGTACGGACCCAAGCGGTCAATTTGGATTTGAGAGCGTGCCTGAAGGCAAGCACACGCTTCAGTTCATGAAAACTGATTATCAGGCACTTGAACAGGTGGTTGATGTCCAGGCATCCACCCCATACATCCAGATTGAGTTGAAAACGTCAGCCTATCACTTAGAAACCATTAGGGTCTACGACTCCAACGGCGATCTATCGAAATTTGAGAAAACAACCGATTTGGCATTGGAGGACGCAGAGTTTCAAAGAAAACTTGGCATGACTTTAGCGGATATGTTGTCGGATGAGGTTGGCATCTCACAGCAGACGATGGGCCGCGCAGCGGCGCGACCTGTTATCCGAGGATTAGGGGGCGACAGATTGCTCATTCTTGAAAACGGTGAACGCACAGGCGACAAATCCGCATCCAGTGCCGACCATGCCGTATCTATTGACCCAACGATTGCTGAGGGTATTGAAATCACACGTGGTCCCGGAGCACTCATTTACGGTTCAAGCACATTGGGAGGCGTTGTCAATGTCAAACGTAATAACATACCGCAAACTCTACCAATAGGTGTTGACACGCGTTTAACGTTCCAAGGTGAATCTGTGAATTCAGGATGGACAGCAACGATAGGTAGTGCTTCATCACTCGGTCCCTTTGCACATCAGATTAAATTCAACCATCGACGCGCCTCAGATACACAAACACCCTTCGGAACATTAGAAAATACCAGTCTCTCGAATATGAATTTTTCGGCGGGCACTTCCCTCATCAAGGACTGGGGGTATATAGGTATCTCAGGCGA
The DNA here is from genome assembly GCA_964593655.1 of uncultured bacterium. Taxonomy (GTDB): domain Bacteria; phylum Poribacteria; class WGA-4E; order WGA-4E; family WGA-3G; genus WGA-3G. The sequence goes on from CAZQIP010000186.1 coordinate 40,441, forward strand.
TGACTATCGTTCAGACTACGGCATCCCGGGTTCCCCTGACGGACATATCAGCGGTGTTAACATCGCGCTGGACCGGCAACGCTACGCGGGAGAGATGGAGTATCGTTTCGATCGTCCGGGGCTTGATAAAGTCAAACTCCAAGGCACCTACACCCGTTACCAACACCAAGAGTTGGAATCAAACGGCACACTCGGTGTGGAATTCGGGGTGCTAACCTACAACCTCTCAGCAATGGCGCATGTGTTAGATAACGCCATTATAGGTGTTTGGAGTGAGTATCGCGATCATGCCACAGGTGGGTTTTACTGGACCCCCCACACACGTGAATTCGCGCTTGCAGGTTTCTATCTAAATGAACGGGACTTTGACCGTTTCACCTTACAAGGCGCGATTCGCTATGACATCAGGCGGGCAGAGCCCTTCAGAGCTGATGGCACAGTCATCCGAGCCGGAACTGTGCAACGGCGCGACTTTAACGGATTTTCGGGCGCAGCCGCCGGCATTTATCGTTGGACGGATCACTTAAGCACAGGTGCCACTTTAATGAAAACGTTTCGCGCACCCGGGATCGAAGAACTTTTTAGCGATGGACCGCATCTGGCAGCTTACTCGTATGAAATTGGGAACGTACACCTAAAAGCTGAGCACGGCTACGGTACCGAAGTGTTTGGACGGTACGCAATAGGTAAACTCAATTTAAATCTCGCCATCTTCCAAAACCGTATACACGGTTATCTCATACCGACGAATATTGGAGAAAAAGAGTGGGGCAGTGGGAGTGCTGGGTGGTTGTGGATTTATCAATATACTGGGCAAGATGTTGTCATGAACGGCGCAGAAATCCAGATTGATGGTGAGCTGCTACCAGACTTTCGCCTGAAACTCAATATGAGTTACGTTGATGGAACAGTCGAAGCCAATGGTAAACCGTTAGAGCGAATTCCGCCCCTCAGCGGTAAAGTCGCCTTCAGTTACGCCCCATGGCCTTTTCATTTTCACGTGACATCCCGCTTTTCAGGAAGCCAAACCCGACTCGGCGAATTTGAGGAACCCACAGATGGCTATCTCGTCCATGATGTCGGTGCTTACCTGAGCTTATGGTGGAAAGAACTTGAGAACACCTTGGTTTTCGAGATTGAGAACCTTCTTGATACAGCGTACCGTCAACACCTTTCCCTCATCAAAGCAGTGATGCCGGAACCGGGACGAAATATAAAGCTCTTGTACAAACTTAATTTTTAGCACGAAATGGATCGCGAGCACAGCTCGCTCCTACAGTAAGAGGCTTTCGGTAAGGATAGAGCATGATACCCATCCTCTACAAAATTTAGGAGATAAATTGAGAAAATATTTTAATCAAGAATTTGTTGACACCACTGGTGCTTGTCTCTCTTTCGCGTGTGCCGTCCACTGCCTTGCTATGCCGCTTTTAGTAGCGGTTCTACCCTTGATCGGGTTAGGTTTTCTTGTCGGTGAGCGTGCCGAATTAGTTATCATCATCGGCGCGGTTGTACTGGCAACTGGGAGTTTAGCATGGGGGGTTCGTCACCACCGAAGTTGGCGGGCGTTTTTGATACTTGTAGTAGCATTGGCATTTATCGCTACTGGTCGAACAGCGGTTGAAGGCACTTTTGAAGTCGTTTTCCACAGTGCCGGAGGCATTTTACTTGCCTCCGCACACCTCGTAAATCGGCACCTATGCAAGACCTGCCCAGCATGCGAGGAAGAAAGCGTAAACTAACATAACGCAAGTTGCCATCTTTGTAGCATAGACTGTTAGTCTGGGCTTGTGCATCGGCAAACTAACAATTTACGCTATAAAATGCCACAAATAATCAACCTCAGCACCCCAAAAACGGGGTTTGCATGCCTAAATCTTGTCGGTAGCAACTTGGGTTAACACAACAAATAGGCGCGGCTTCAAACCGCGCCTATCAATATTAGTATGTCGCTTTGAGCGCACCCCATACGGTCGTCAACTTTCCGGACGCACTAACAGCAGACGGTTGCTTTCCTGATTGCTCAAGTTCCGCGGCTGTCAACGGACGATTCCACACCTTCACTTCATCAATGAGTCCCTTGTAAAACCGATTCAGATGCTCTCCTACCCAAATCGACTGCCCGCTGTTGATGTCCTTCGTATTGTCATCAACTTCATCAATCAACTTGCCATCCACGTAGAACCGGATCTTTTTCGCCTTCTGATCTCGGACACCCGCGAGGACATGCCATTTGTCATCGTTCAGAAAATCCGGCGACCTGATCCCAGCACTATTGGCGCGTCCCTTATCCCGGACACTGAAACCCATCTTGCCACGAGCCGCTGGGTCGTCGCCGCTAACGGAGAGTATCCAAACCGCATCAGTGCCTGGACGATAGTTCCCGACAATTCCATCGTTCTGTGGCGGCTCATCATCCGTTTTTACCCACACTTGGACCGTTAGTGAATCGCCAGTGGAAAAGGCAATCGAATCTTCAAGTGGCACTTCAACAAAGGCACTCTTGCCGTCAAACTCCAACGCTTCACCGTGCTTTCCTGCGACCATCTTTGCATCACCGTTAATCGTTCCATCATTACCTTCTTCAGACAGATCTTTTGCGGTATCGCCATCAATGCTATTTTTATCAAAACTCAGATGCAGCACTAATCCATCCGGAGGATTCGCTTTACTGCCCGGTGCAAAACTGATGAGTATACCCATCACTGCGAAAACTACAAAAACGCTTTTCATGATAAACTCCTTTTGAGAGGTTAGCGAAATATAAAAAGGTTTCGGAACCAGTGAAAATACTCTTAACCGCGTGCGATCACATCAATTGCAAAGATAATAACAGATTTAACAAAAACTGTCAAAAAAAGAGGGCTTATTTAAGATCACATTTGAGAAAGGATAGCTGCGCTGCAGTAAAGAACAGGATATTAAAAAGGATCAACAGTCCGACAGGGAAAAGGACGCTTTGATACGAGGGACGCTCTTCAAACCTTGGCACGGCGTTCGGATCCACCGGTTTCTGAGACAAACCTTCTCTGACAGGATAGATATGTAAACTCTCTGGATCGTCCCTATCCTCCGTTTTGATGAAATCTATAAAGGTCTGCCTATAACGGCGTACCTGTTTAACGAAATCCATATAACTGACGATCCCGGTGTTTGCTAACCCTTCCATTGCATATTGGAAGCAGACTATCGGAGAGATTTGGGTGAGTTCGCGGGCAAGTCGTACCTGCCTCAATTGCTGGTCTACATGTTCATCGGTGATGCGTGTTTTCGTTTCGTATCTTCGCCTGAAGTACGTCGCCCATCGGCGTGTGGCTGATGGATTATCAGGTGACGGTGCCTCGCTTAGTTTGGTTACCTCCAGCAATTCCATTGGACGAAATTCATCCTCAATGTTCGCTAATTGCGCACGTTTTCGCGAGGAGACAATCTCTATTGATGGGATAGGATCAAGGGTGCCAACGAAAAGTCCGAGTAGACTCGGAAAGATGAACGCTAAGCATACCCAAGTTAATAGCAGCCACACCAAACTGGTGATGGCGTTTGATACTCTACTGGAGAAAAACAGCCCCAGAAAAATAAAGATAGAGATATGCAGCGTAAAAAGTCCGACCATCCCTAAAATTCTAAGCCAATCACTCGAACTAAACGAAATACTCCCTGAAAGATAGATGACCAGCAGGTTCATGAGGATACCTATTGTGAGCGGCACCATGAGTGTAAAAAACGTGCCCAGATATTTCGCGAATAGCATCTGTCCTCGGGAAATCTGGTTAGACATCATGAGGCTCAGTGTTCCGTTTGCCCTTTCCCCGGCAATGGCATCGAAGGTAAACAGAATCACAAAAAAACTCATGAAGATACCGATGAACACCCAGTCGATTTTGATAAGTGTCGTTGCATCGCTGCCGTGATTTGAGGGTAGGTATTCAAGTGACCATAGTTCTCGCCAATGGTATGCTGTCGTTACGCCGCCGCCGCGCGCCGCTCCTGAGCCTACTATGGGGATAGAACGCGGAATGAGTTCATCAGTGCCGTCAGCGCAGAATTTGAACGGACTTGGCTGCTTGTAAATCTCACCAGGCCCGCGCATTGCGAGTCTGCCTAAACTCTCCTGGGCATTGTTTTTGACATGCGATAATCTGCTTTCCATCGCGCGATTATACGTATTGACTTCTTCTCTATACCCGCTATCGCCAAAGCCGTATATGAGCGCGTTCACCACCATTAGAACAGGCAGCAGAATTATCATCAAGACGAACCGCAGCGTCATGAGGTTGTGATATATCTCTTTCTTCGCAATATGCCAAATCATCTTTAATGGTTGTCGGTTGTCAGTTGTCGGTTGTCAGTTAAAGAAGCGTTTGATTGCTCAAATTTCTCTTTAACCGATGACCGATGACCGACAACCGATAACCCTCCTTCTCAACTCATATCATACCGGAGGAACGATACGTATGCGCCCATAAACAGGATAATATTCCACGCCAACAAAATAAAAATATCTCCCGCCGCGCGCGCGAGACTCTCAGAGAGTGCACTATATTGGTGTCGAAAAACGGGCAGATCTGTGAGCTCGGCTTTTCCTTTATCGCCGGAAAACCACGCCCGCGCAGAAAATGCCTCTTTACCGGCGAGGTAGTCAACAACTTGACGTTTATAACTTCTCGCCTGATCTATAAAATCGTTGTAACTTTCCCTATCCGTGCCGGTTATTGTCCCGACAGCAAAGCGGTACGTGTCCGCGAAAGAGATGCGCGAAACATTCGCTGCGAATTCCCTGTTTCCTTCGCCAATATTTTCTCGCCGTTTGAGGATGTCCTCCGCTTTATTCGCATAGTCAATACGAAGCCGTTCTTGATAACCTAATATTTCCTGATATTTGGAGGTGTCCATCTTGTGAATCGGTTTAGCGGTGTAGATCTCATCAAATCCGATCCCTCCCGCTGTTCTTGTGTCCATTCCAAGTGACATTTCTCCCTGAGTAATAATCGCGTGGACAGGGTGTTTGTAACCGAATTCCTTGAGGATATAGGCATCCCGTTCTTCCCTGAAATCTTCCCATACCCTTCCAATCTGTTGCAGCACTTCCTCTTCAGGTTGAGATTTGGACGGTGGGAATTTCGTCACTGCAAACGTTGCCACATTTGAATGAACGGTCGTCAAAATGCCCCAGATAAACATTGAAAGGATCAGCGTAGTTGCTGCCGTTTTCGTCCATACAGACAGGAGCAATCCCAAAAGATAACAGATGGATATGTATAACATCGAAACAACGAGTACCATGACGAGACATAGTAGATCGCTAACATCAAAATCAGTAGTAGGCGCGGCATAACCGATAACAATTCCAACAGCGAAACTCATGACAACGATTGGAAACAGAGATAACATGCCCCCAAGGTATTTGCCGAATATGAGTGTGTCCCGCGGAATCGGATTGGATAGCACCAGTTTCAGTGTGCCGTCCTCCCGCTCCCCGGAAATCGTATTGTACGCAAACAGGATCGCCAAAGCACTCAGCACGATTTTGAAGACGAAGATGACATCAATGGCAAGGAAAATCGAGAGGAACGGGTTATCCGACCCCTGTTTCTGTGCCTGTTGCTCCCAAATAGGAATCGCGAGGCGAATACTCACCATATCCGCGCCTGATTTTTCTGTGCCGACGTTAAAGATACTGAGCGGGTTTGGCTTCCGGTGTGCTTTCGGGTTAATTTGGCGATAGGTGTCCCACGTTCGTATCTCTTCTTGATGTTCCTGTAGGGCAGTGTGATACGCCGATAATCGCTTTTCGTAATCCGCAACCTGAACAAAAACGGCAGCAGCGGTTGACATCAGACAGACGATAAAACCGATCATGAATCGGGATGTCAACACATTCGAGGTGAATTCTCGCTGGATAATTAGCCAAAGTGTTATCATAGATTTATACTGAACGTTCAAGCCGAAGCACACCGCGATGTTCTGTTCCAACGTAAAACGTATCTGCGTCAACGACGAGAGATGTTACAACCCCCGAAATTTCCGGAGCAACTTGTTCCCAAGTTTTTGTATCACTTTGTAAGTGATGGATGCCTTCATCATTAGCACCATAAACAGCTTCTCCAGCCGTAGCCAACGATTTGATAATAACAGACCCTCCTGCTTCATCGGTAAGCATACTCCAGGTAACGCCATCTTTTGAATTGAAAACGCCTTTGTCAGTCGCCACGTGAACTGCTGAATCCGCAAAGATGACCTGTATGAAATATTCAATGGGCAAGGGGAGGTTCGGCGTAACGTCGTTCCAATTGGTTCCGCCATCAAGCGATTGTAAGAGATGCCCATCCCGTTTACCGACGTAGACAGTTTCACCCGATGCAGCAAGTTTAAAACCACGCCCAACATTATCATCTGAAAGTTCAATAGTCTCTTCCACACCTGTGTAGAACCATTCAGTTTCACCCGGATTCCATCGGAAAAGTTTATAGTTGTACTCCATGTAGAACGTTTCACCGCTGACCGCGAAATTACCCCACAACCCTTCCCACATTAATTTGTATGCCAATGCGGCATCTGCTTGGACTTGTATTAACTGTTTCAGGAAACGTTCTGCCCCAAAATCTGGGTTCTCTTGTATCAACTCGTTTGATAAAGGATCAACTGTAGAAGAAAGGGTAATTATAACTCCCTGCCCCATTTGCCGTTCGTCTTTGAAATCAAAACTTCTTCCACCTAACACATGGCACATGAGTCTTGTGGAATTAAAAGAGGGAGAGGTTTCTGAGATCGGGTTTAACACATTGTCGTCAGCAGATAACCGGAAAATAGCAGTAGAATCGCCCCGTATGCCTTTGGCATAGAGCACACCCTCGACTTCTGCCACTTGAACAATGCGTGGTGTCTCTTTCGACAAAAGTCTATTAATTTCTAAGCTAAAATTAACGGCATCCCACGATCTACCACCATCGGTTGACATGACGAGATTTGGACCCACCCTCGCATAAAGTGCAGCAGACGCATTTGGTGTGGCATCCGCCGTGAAACCGACCAAACTGTCTACACGACTCTCAAACCTTGTATTAAATCGGTGCCATGTTTTACCACCATCGGTAGAGCGATGTATTCCGGTACTTCCACCGGTATAGAATGTCCTTTCGTCCAATGCCACAGTCCTACCGACACTAAACTGCATAGGCGTAATACCTGACAACTCTATAGATGTCCACGTGTCCCCGCAATCAATTGAGCGAGCGACCACACCGTCATCCTTCCCTATCAGTAAAAGCGTTGCGCCAGCTGCGAGCAGCGTTATTTGGGGGAGGACACCAATTATGAGCGCAGTATCAGCAGGCGTTATGTCCGCCCATGAATCACCGCCATCAGCGGATCGGAATATCCACCACGAACGCTGCTCACTTTCCCACAATCGCTTAAAATTTTCTTCTGGCGTTCCATCACCTTCTAAAATATTCACCGAGACAGCGACATAGATATTGTCTTCAGACACCACTAAAGCGTTAACACACACAATGTCATCTACCGGCAATTGCAAGTGTTCCCAAACCCCCGCGTTAAGTCGATAAACCCCAAGCGAGGTACCCGCAAACAGCTTGTCGTGCCACCCCTGTAATGTGCGAATTCCAGAACGTTCTATTACGCGACTGTCCAAACCGTTGCTTATGTCCGTCCATGAATTGCCAGCGTCCTCGGACCGGAAAATACCAATATCAAGGCAGAGATAAAAGGCTTCTTCGATTATCATCAGTTCTCGGATATAGCCTTCTGGACAAGGACCGATCGAATGCCATATTGCGCCGCTGTCAGTTGATGCAAACAATTCATGAGATGAAACAGTATAGAGCGTATCGTTGTGCGCCACTATGGGACCATTGTTATGGCTGTCTTGACGCGGAAAATCGGCGTTAACCAGCTGCCATGCTTCCGCATCCGCTGGCAATTTGTAGATACTCTGATCTCCTATAACAGCGTAGAGCGTCCTTTCTGCAGTCACAGAAAGGGTATTTACTGGATGTCGTATACCGGGTTCGTTTGTCTGAATCCAATTCATAATATCCTCCATCAGATCATCTGAGTGCTGGATACCGCCCAAAGTTTCTCGAACTACGGTTTCTTCCTTCTTCAACCGCTTTCGGGCGCGATGCAGTCTGCTCTTAATCGTGCTTGGTGATGTATTGAGAAAATCACCAATTTTTTCGCATGTCATTTCACTCAGGTAGTGAAGTACCACCGCTGTCCGCTCACGCGCCGGTAATTTTTGAAGGAGATACGCAACGGCTTCGCGTTGTTTTTCTGTCGCCAACTTTTGGGTCTGTTCTACCATATATTGCGTGTAAAACAGTGCCTCCACTTCTGCTTCACTCATCGCTTCTAAGGACTGCATCGGGATTCTTTTCTCCCCGAGCCACGTAAGAGAACAGCGCGTAGCAATCATATAAAGCCAACTGGAAAACCGGCCCGGATCTCTCAGCGTGCCAAGTTTTTCATAAGCCCTAAGAAAAGTATCCTGCGTAATCTCTTCGGCAGCATGGTAGTCCCTTACCCGCCGCCATACGAACGCGTGTATCTGTTTTTCGTATTTTTTCACGAGCGTCGTGAAGGCATCTGCGTCGCCTGCCAAGATACGTTCGACCCATTTAGCATCGTCGTTTTTCATACATGTCCTCCAATTAATAACC
>CAZQIP010000187.1:0-5460 GCA_964593655.1 uncultured bacterium
GGTGCGGTTTCCTAACCGCACCGATTTAGAGTGTCTCATCAATTCTAAGATCCACTATAAATCAATTGTCCAAACTTTAGTAATAAATAGGAAATCGCTGTTTAACATTATGAAATTATTCAAATTGCAATTTATCGCGACATGGGCTTCTAAAATACGCCTTGCATTTGTTTACACACTGACTTTCTGCGCAATAATCTCTTTAATTCCATTGAGAGCATCAGCGCAAACTGTTGACCTTCCAGATTCTAACCTCCGCGCTGTCATCGAAAAGGCCCTTGGTAAAGATAGTGGACCACTACATGCCATCATTGAAACAGAAGCAGGTGAAGCTGAAGTGGTTCCAATCACAGAAAATGAGATGGCAACTTTGACAGTCCTCTATGGAAACAACGCTGCTATTCAACACCTGACGGGCCTCGAATTTGCAAAAAATCTGGAGGTATTAGAACTTAGAGACAACTTAGTATCGGACTTATCACCTCTGGCAGACTTGATCAAACTGGAAAGATTACACTTACAAGATAACGCAATAGCCGATCTATCACCGCTTGCTGGATTGTTCAATATGAGATCGCTTGATATTTCGCGTAATGTGATATTGGATTTATCCCCTCTCACAGGTTAAAAAAAATTAGATTGGTTAGCGATTAATGACAATCCGTTATCTGACGTATCTTCACTTGCAGAATTAACCAGTTTAGAGACCTTGGACGCTTGGAAGACATCAATATCAGACCTTTCCGCTCTCGCCGCCTTACCTAAACTGAGGTCAATAAACATAAGTGACAATCCGATAGTGGACATCACCTCCTTGGAAGGTTTAAGGTCTTTAAGAACCTTAACAATTCCCAACAGCGGAATATCGGACATTTCCGCGCTGGCAAAGTTAAATAACTTAGAAACACTGTCACTTCAGCACAACATAATATCAGATGTATCCCCGCTTGCAGGGTTAAACAGGCTACTACAGTTAGAACTACAAAACAACACGATATCGGACATAACTTCGCTTGCAGAGTTAAAAAGGTTGGCGCGATTAAATCTGGAAGGAAACACAATATCAGATATCACTCCGTTGGCGAACTTAACAGGTTTGAAATCCTTGTCTCTCGGTTATAATAGGATATCGGACATATCTCCACTATCTGGGTTGATCGGTTTAGAATCTCTGGGTCTTCAAAATAACGTAATATCTGACGTGTCGCCGCTATCAGGTTTAATTCACTTGAAATACCTATATCTTCAAGATAATTTGATATCCGACTTCTCACCTTTGGCGGGTTTACCTAATATGCTACGTTTCCGTGGCGGTCCGAAAATAGAGGGACCGTGGTTATGGGTAATCACTCCAACTGGCGGAAGGTCTGGTCGAGATGCTGCTGCTTCCGAAATAGATTTTTTATCGCAAATGAGCGGTGGTGCTGTTACGGAGTTAAAGATCGCCACTGAGGGTGCTACTGAGGGAAGTGCTGCTGGAAACAGCGTTTGGACTGCTTCAAAAATTAGTACGGACTTGGATAATATCGGTCACATGGTGAATGCTGCCGGTTTAGGAGCAGGTGATATAGATCATCATGTTGCTTACGGCTGTATTGAATTAAATTCTCCAAAAGATCAGAACACAATGATGTATGTCGGGAGCGATGATGCTGTCAAGGTTTGGCTCAATGGACAGTTGGTTCACAACAATCCTGTGGAACGAGCCTCTGACGGCTTCCAAGACGAATTTCCTGTTGTCCTGAAACAAGGATCAAACATCTTGTTGGTCGCTATTTATGAAGGACGCGGGTATTCGGCAGGTTATTTCGGGTTTGCTCCGAGTGCAGAATATACTGTGTTACCGCCCGTTACCAATACTACAGTACTAAGCCTTGGTCCCAAGTCCGTCTCTTCTGCGGAAGCAAAACGCGTTCGTGTAGGTGATACTTTCACCCTGCATTTTAACGCAGAAGATGTCACCAATTTAGCAGGATGGCAATTTGATATTGCGTTCAATCCTGATGTCCTTGAAGCAGTCGACGTGATCGAAGGAGATTTCCTGAAAGTGGGGGGCACAAACACTTTCTTTCAAAAAGGTAACACTGACAACACAACAGGTAAGATTTCCGGTTTTAACGGGGCACGGTTTGGAAGTGGTGTCACTGGCACAGGAACGTTGTTGTCTGTTAAGTTTTCAGCGAAGGCATTCGGAGAAAGCAAATTGACTTTGAGCAATGTTCAACTTGGGGTTGCAACCGGACAAGTTCTCCCTTCTGGCACACTTGAAATTACCATCATTGTAGCAGGCAAATCCACAAGTCCAGCATGGGATATCAATCAAGATGGACAAGTAAACATTCTCGATCTAATCCTCGTAGCACAAAACTTAGGTGCTGACGCTCCTATCAACCCGCGCGCTGACGTAAACGGCGATGGAACTATCAATGTCTTAGATCTCATTCTTGTCTCCCAGCACATGGGTGAATCCACTGCCTCTGGAGCACCTATCGCTGCTTCAACCAATAGTGAGGGGCTTACCTCAGCAGTCATACAAACATGGATAGCAAGTGCACAGGCTAAAAATGACGGTTCTCTTATTTTCCAGCAAGGAATAGCGAACCTGCATAAACTCTTAGCATCATTGATTCCCAAAGAGACGATGTTGTACCCCAACTACCCAAACCCGTTCAACCCAGAGACGTGGATACCGTATCAGTTGGATAAACCGATGGAAGTTACTGTGTCAATTCATTCCGTGGATGGTAACGTGATTCGTAGATTAGCATTGGGATATCAATCCGCTGGTGTCTATCGAAGTCGAGACCGTGCGGCGTATTGGGATGGGACAAATGAAATGGGTGAGCCAGTGGCAAGCGGTGTCTATTTTTACACGCTTTCCGCTGGCAGTTTCAATGGCACTCGTAAAATGTTGGTCATAAAATAGTATCAAATGACCTTATGATAGTTGGACTGCTGATGTTTATTGGAAACTTCCCAGCTCTCGTTAATGAGTGGGTTAAGTTGGGTTCGCTGGCTGCTTCTTGAACCTCATATTGACCACCATACGTAGAGGGTAGGTGATGCAAACACACCTACCAGAGTTGAAATGCGGGTTGAGATATAATAATGTCAACATCCTTGAGAATTTTTCGCTTGTGGTGTATAATTGTTTCATGGATATACAGATTTACCGAGATGAAAATGTGATGAGAAAATACAGAAACTACGAAGAGAGCCTCAAGGTGCGACTGGCAGACTCAGCGTATGCCAAGGCGTATCTCATTGTAGCACTTGAGGAATATGAGGAAGATGGTAACATTGAGGCGTTTTTGCTTGCAATCAGAGACGTAGCAAACGCTCAAGGCGGTTTATCAAAGTTAGCAGAGCACACCGAACTGAGTCAGGAGAGTCTTTACAAGGCGTTATCCGAAAATCGGACTCTGCAATTCGACACAATTGGTCCAATTCTGCATGGGCTCGGTTTTAAGTTTTCAATAGAGTCACTTGAGAACAGTCCACAATGATTTGCGTGTGGCTCATAATTCTCAGATGGGAATACGCATGAACACATCAAAACAACTTTCACGTCGAACATTTTTACGGGGTCTGGGTGTCAGTGCCGTTCTACCGGTACTCAATCCGCTGACGGCTTTGGCAGATATTCCCTCAAAAGAGGGACCCATTACCCGTTACCCTGACCCAGCGGTTGAAGTTATCGACCCGCGTTTTGCGCAATATAAAATTGGGAACGCTGTCGTGGAACGGCTTTGGACAGGCGCGCGTTGGTCGGAGGGCCCTGTCTGGTTTGGCGACGGTGGGTATCTCCTCTGGAGCGACATTCCGAACAACCGTATTCTGAAGTGGCAGGAAGCCACAGGTAAAGTGAGCGTCTACCGCAAACCGTCCAACCATACCAACGGTCACACGCGCGATCGGCAAGGCAGGCTTATCAGTTGTGAACACGGTACACGCCGCGTCACTCGCACCGAATACGATGGAACGGTTACCGTCCTGATTGATAACTTTGAAGGCAAACGGTTCAACGCACCCAACGATGTGGTCGTCCATCCGGATGGACATATCTGGTTTACGGATCCTGGATACGGTATCATGTTTAATTATGAGGGGCATAAAGCCCCCTTTGAATTGCCCACTTCTGTCTATCGTCTCAACCCTGTCACCGGTAAAGCGACCGTTGTGACAGAGGAACTCGAAAAACCGAACGGCATCTGTTTTTCACCTGACTACGATAAACTCTATATCGCCGACACAGGGACACCGAAAAACATTGTTGTTTTTAATGTCATAGACGGTGAACGACTCGCCAATAAGCAGGTGTTCCATGATATGGCACCCGGTGCCGCTGACGGTCTCCGGTGTGATACTGATGGCAATGTTTGGGCAGGTACAGGCTGGGTCGGTGAAGGCTACGATGGCGTACATATCTTCGCACCGGACGGAACACTTATTGGTAAGATTCACCTCCCAGAAATTTGTTCTAACATCTGCTTCGGTGGCGTGAAGCGTAACAGGCTCTTTATGACAGGCAGCCAATCTCTGTACTCGGTTTATGTTGAAGCGCAAGGCGCACCGCTGTTTTAGTGTACCCGTCTCATTGACTTCAAACAGGTTAATAAGCTTGATTTTTTACTTTGAATGTCTTACAATAAATATGTGTAGCCCAGAATTACCTCTCATCAGTTGAAAATGGAGGGTAAATAGATGGCTTTGAAATGTCAATCGGGTGTTATAAAATGTCCAGCGTACAAACATCAGGGCATTTTCCAACCGGACAATAAAACCGTAAAATCACTTTTGCCAGATTTGAAGTGCTGTGCGACGTGTATGTCGTCCTCGCCACCGAAACGTCCCGATCTCCGCGATGATCTGTTACAAATTGCTTCTTTAACGCTTGTTGAAAAGGGACCGAAGTTCAATCCATCCCATGAAAGTGGTGCAAGTTTCGGAACTTTCATCCGTCCTCGGATATGTGGGGCTTTGATGGATGCAAAAGGTAAGGAGCTGAGCCATAGCAATCGTGAACTTCCGCATTGGAATCCGCACAACGGCATTGATGCTGGGACCAATCAATATGTCGCGCGGTTAGGTACGGCACTAAACCTGTATGCTGACTTTGAGGATGAACTCGTCCGAGACATCAGTTTTGCCTCTGCTTTGCCTACACTTTTAAAGATGTTGACCCCGCGCGAACAAGCCGTTTTCGCTTGTCTTCGTGAGAATCAACGGAATTGTGAGATTGCCGCAATTTTGCAGCTTTCTGAGTCGCGCGTCAGCCAACTGGTGAAACAAGTGACCGTCAAACTGACAAACGCGGCGCAAAAACTGGGTTTAGCAGACTAACTTCTTAGGAGGCGTTATTTTGAAAATAGAAATGCTTCAAGCGTAGAGGCGGTTGTTGATACCAGCAGCGATGTTGGATCGCAATCGCCTTTTTTCACGCCAACAGTATCTCTACAC
>CAZQIP010000188.1:0-9654 GCA_964593655.1 uncultured bacterium
GTGGTTTTTCTGAGTCACTACGATGCCATCTCATGCTCTAAAAATCAAGCAACTTTTTCAAAACAAACGCATTTTCATAGTGCTATACCTACGATCTATTGATGATTACTGACTCCTTGATAGATTTGATAAATACCAGTCTATTTTGTCCTAATGCTAACTTCCACAAAGGACTACCTCTTTTAGCGTTACACCCATTTGATTACAAATTACAAAAAATCCGAATTTTGTCTTATTTTCGTAACAATTGCGTGTTATAATTTACAGCAAAATCAAGCACGCGAGGGAGATGGATGCAAAAATATGGTCGGGCAGGTTACACTATTATAGGCATTTTGGTGGTTGTGACATGCGGCTGCGTTATCACCGGTTGTTCACCTGAAGATGGTGAGAGTGTTGCCAGTGAAGAAGCAGCACAAGTCATCAAGAATAAAGGCTCAGATACGATGGTGAATTTGGCACAGGCGTGGGCAGAGATGTACACCGGAATCACCAGTACTGCGTCCGTAGAGGTATCAGGTGGTGGCTCTGGTACAGGTGTTGCCGCGCTTATTAATGGCACCGTAGATATTGCAAATTGCAGTCGTCAAATCAAACCTGAAGAGTTAGAACAAGCGACGCAAAACACCGGTAAAGCCCCGCAAGAATTTATTGTCGGGTATGACGCGCTCGCGGTTTATGTCCACCACGATACGCCTCTCGATAAAATTACGATTCCTCAACTCGCGGAAATATATGGTGAAGACGGTACAATAACCCAATGGAGCCACCTCGGTATCATGCACACCAACTGTCCAAGCGACAAGATTATCCGCATCAGTCGGCAATCTAATTCCGGTACTTACTTCTATTTTCGGGAAGCACTGCTCGGTAAAACGCGTGACTTTGAGCTCGGTTCTTTGGATTTGCACGGCTCTAAAGACGTGGTAGAAGTTATTGGGCGCACGCCGTGTGCTATCGGCTACAGTGGTATGGGATATGCGACTTCGCATGTAAAAATGTTGGAAGTCGCTACAGCAGATGACGCGCCTTATTATGCTCCAAATCTTGAAAATGTCCTTGCCAAAACCTATCCTATCGCGCGTCCATTGTATATGTATTCCCTCGGTGAACCTACCGGTGAAGTGAAAGCGTACCTCGATTGGATTTTGTCAGCAGAAGGTCAGAAGATTGTTGAAAAACTCGGTTTCGTCCCGTTAGAGAACAACTAAAGGAACATTCTGCGTAAAATGAATTTTATAAATATCTGTTTCTCGTTCAAAGGACGAACTAACAGAACAGCATGGTGGATGATGCATTTTTTAATCATCGCCATCTCTACTATCATTTATGCCGCTTATACAGCATCATCATATCTTCTCTTCATAGCATTAGTTCCAGCTTGGATGCAGCTGGCAGTAACAGCAAAACGCTGGCACGACCGGGATAAATCTGCATGGTGGATACTGATTTATCTCATACCAATTATGGGTGGAATTGGGGTATTGTCAGTATGGACATTGTCAGGTTGGTGGACACTGATTTATTTCATACCAATTGTTGCTGGTGGAACTTGGGCGTTAGTTGAATTAGGCATTCTTAAAGGCACAAAAGGCGAAAACCGCTTTGGAGCTGACTCCGAAACATCATCTGAAACCGTAATTGAAACGTTGATCCGCCTCTGTGGTTTTAGTTGTATCATCTTTGTCTTCGGTATCTTCTTCTTCGTGTTTCGAGAGGGAGCGGGTTTTCTTTTTAACGGATTAGACTTGGGACAATTCCTGACAAGCCCTGAATGGTACCCAACTTCGCTGAGTAACAAAAGATACGGTACCTTCGCCTTGATTTTGGGCACTTTTAGCGTAACCGCATTAGCGATGTGTATTGCTGTGCCTTTTGGACTCGGGGCAGCGATCTTTGTATCGGAGTTCTGCAGCCCAAAGCTCAGAGAAACATTTAAAATTATCATCGAGTTGCTCGCCGCGATCCCTTCTGTTGTGTGGGGGTTCATCGGGTTGACCCTGATGAATCAACTGATTATCGCGGTATTCAATGCCCCGATCGGTTTAACGATGTTGAACGGCAGCATCATGTTAGCGTTGATGAGTGTGCCTATTATCGTTTCTATAGCAGAGGATGCGCTCAAAGCTGTTCCCGACTCCTATCGTGAAGCGGCGGAAGCCCTCGGTGCTACGCGGTGGCAGGTCATCTACCGCGTACTGCTACCTGCGGCAAAAAATGGACTCTTGGCAGCTGTGCTGCTCGGTGCCGCACGTTCTATTGGTGAGACGATGGCAGTCCTCATGGCGACAGGACACTCTGTTAACATTCCATCGGGACCCCTCTCATGGATTCGCACACTCACGGCAACGATCGCCGCGGAACTCGGTGAAGTGGCAAGAGGCGGCGAACACTATCAGGTACTTTTTATCATCGGCGTTCTGCTTTTTACCATTACGTTTGTCGTAAACCTCATCGCTGATTTAGTCATCAAAGGCATCCGCCAAGAGTAACGAGTTGTGCTAAATAACTAATTGTAAAATGTTTTTTCACATAAAAATAACGTTTTGTCTATAATGCTCACATAAGGATACGATTTTTAGTCCCGTAGGGACGATATGTCTATAGAGATACGGCATTAACACCCCTTTTTAGTCCCGTAGGGACGATATGTCTATCATATAAGATGAATATATGTGAATATAATAAAAACAGATAGTTAACTAACACAAGTCGTAAGGATATTATGGAAATATGAACACCGATATACAAGTATCGCCGGAAGCGATGTTTACGGAAACAGAAATCGGTAAGCAAAAGCGGTGGATCGAAAATGTGATGCGGATTTTCTTCCTCGTGATGACGAGTCTGATGATTATTCCGCTGCTGCTGATTATTGGTTACCTCCTCTACAAAGCACTCCCCGTTCTCTCGCTTGAGTTCTTATTTACCAATCCGAAGGATAACATGCGTGCTGGAGGGATTTGGGCACCTTTCCTCGGAACAATCTATTTAGTTGTCGTCTCTCTATTAGTAGCGGCACCTATTGGCGTGTTCGCAGCCGTCTATCTCAACGAGTATGCCCGTGAGAGTTGGTTTACGCGTATCACAAACTTGGCTGTTGTGAACCTCGCGGGTGTGCCAAGTATTGTCCACGCCTTGTTCGGTGTCGGTGCCTTTGTGCTATTCGCGGGTCTCGGCGAATCCATCTTAGCAGCGTCGCTCACGTTGGCTATCATGACGCTCCCTGTTATCATTGCCAGTACCACGGAGGCTTTGAAAGCGGTACCGATGTCCTTCCGGGAAGCGTGTTGGAATCTCGGTGCTACGCGATGGCAAACAATACGGCGTATTGTCATCCCGAACTCAATCAGCGGTATTTTGACAGGTGTGATTCTACAGGTGTCGCGCGCAGCAGGCGAAACAGCACCCATTATGTTTACGGGTGCTGTCTTTTATAAAGCTATTGCCGAAGGAAACCTTTTCGCCTATAATATAACAGAACAGTGTATGGCACTATCACTCCATCTCTTCACGATTTCGACCCAGGTTCCGGATGTTACGGAAGGCATCCCTTATGGAACTGCCGTGGTACTCGTAGGCAGTGTGTTACTCATCAACGCCGCATCCATTGTGCTAAGGGTTTATCTCCGAACTCGGAAAAAGTGGTAGGGACAAAGGTCTTTGATCACAACTCCCTATAATAGGGTTGGGCTTACCTACCGCTAAGCGGTAGGGCGGTTCACTGACTGCGACGCTTATAGGAAGGTTCATGGACAGAAAAGACAGATTACGAACAATTGTTGAAGGAAGTGTATTTACCGGAATCATCCAATTTCTGATTCTTGCTTCTGCTGTTGTCTTTGTGATTGAGTCCGATAGACAGCAATTGGAGGTGGATCCCTATGCAACCCATTTCATTGTCTTAGACGTGGTTTTTCTGGTCCTGTTTTCGATAGAATATGCCCTGCGCGTCTATATTGAACCGAAGAAGCGGGATTTCGTTTTTAGTTTCTATGGTCTAATTGACCTGATCGCCATTTTACCATCTCTGTTCCTCGTGCCGGGGTTTCGCGTATTACGGATACTTCGGTTCTTGCGAATTTTCAGGATATTTAAGGCGACGCGCTTTATTTTAGCCGTAGATCGGCTCGGAGCGGCACTCCGTGGAATTCAACAGGAGCTTTTAGCACTGGTAATCTTATCGTTGATGTTTGTATACCTCGCTGCATGTGGCATCCACTTTTTTGAAAGAGAAGCACAACCTGAAGCATTCGGCTCTATTCTTGATTCAATGTGGTGGTCTGTCGTGACATTAACCACAATCGGTTATGGGGATGTCTATCCGACAACCTCTGGTGGGAGACTTTTCACCGCTCTTGTTGCCCTTGTTGGGGTAGGCTTAATAGCAATTCCGTCCGGATTGTTAGCTTCGGCCTTAACAGAAGCGCGAGTGGAACGCGAAAAATCAGAAGAGGGTGAGGTAGAAGATGAAGCACAAGATGATTAGGCAAACGAGGCGAACGTGAAAAATAAAATTGAAATTTCTGGGCTACAGGTCCATTACGGAGACAAGCCTGCACTGAATGGAGTCTCCTTTGATGTTCATCCAAATGAAATTCTTGGCATCATCGGTCCAGCACAGTCCGGTAAAACGACGCTCCTAAAAGTCATCAATAGAACTTTGGAATTCACACCGGATGCGACGGTGCGAGGTTCTGTCAAATTAGATGGCGTGGATATCGACACAATTGGCGATGTGTATGAATTGCGCCGACGCATTGGGATGGTGCTACCTTTGCCGGTCGGTTTACCGCTCTCAATATACGATAACGTCGCTTTCGCGCCACGGACAGCCGGACTTCGCACGAAGTCCGAATTGGATGAAATCGTTGAACGCTGTCTACAACAAGCAGCACTCTGGGATGAAGTAAAAGACCGTTTGGATACGCTCGGCACCAAATTGTCAGGCGGACAACAACAGCGTCTGACAATCGCGCGTGCCCTTTCACATCAACCGGAGGTTCTTTGTCTTGACGAATTTTCTATCGCTATTGATCCTGTTACAACGATGCGTATTGAAGATGTCCTGAAAACTTTACAAACAGAAATGACGATTTTGCTCGTCACGAATTTGGTGCAACAGGCAAAACGGTTAGCAAATCGCACTGCCTTTTTTCTCAATGGCGATCTCATTGAGATTGACACAACAGATGTAATTTTTTCCCCTAATCCGGCAAATCAAGCTACCTATGATTATGTCAATGGCACCTTTGGCTAAATTGGCTATCAGCAGTCAGCATGCTTCGCAGTGAGAACAATCAGAAGAGTAGGGGCGAGGTGCCCTTAGTGATAAAAAATGAACTTGCAAACGACTCCTATGAATCATAGCATTGAAACGGAAAATCTCAGTCTTTGGTATGGCGATTTTCAGGCACTCATTGGTGTCGACGTGAAAATACCGGACGGTCAGATAACGGCTCTTATTGGGCCTTCTGGATGTGGAAAAACAACGTTATTGCGCTGTTTTAATCGCGTTAATGAACGCTACGGCAACGTTACCACAGAGGGAAAGATTGAGATATTGGGGAAAAATATCTATGATCCAGATGTCTCCTTGCCAGAACTCCGAAAGGCCGTTGGGATGGTGTTTCAGAGACCGAATCCGTTGCCGATTTCCGTTTACGAGAATATCCTGTTCGGATTACGTATCCATTCCCCAATGCGAAGTATCACGCGGACAGAATCAGACCAGATTGTTGAAGAAGCACTCACATCTGTTTTTCTTTGGGAGGATCTGAAGGACAAATTGAAGACACGGGCGACATCACTCCAGCTTGAACAGCAACAAAAACTCTGTATTGCCCGTCTGTTGCCACTTAAACCCAAAATTATTTTGATGGATGAACCCTGCTCCGCCTTAGATGCAAAAGGTACGCTTGCGGTTGAAGAACTCATGGAAGTCCTGGCAGGGACATATACATTTTTGATTGTGACGCATAACATGGCACAAGCGCGCCGCGTCAGTAAGGAGTGTATTTTTATGTTCCTCGGTGAACTTATCGAACACAGAGAGACGCAAGCATTGTTTGAAGACCCAGAATACGAAAGAACCGCTGATTATGTGCAGATGCGATACGGTTAGGTAAACGTATAGATCACTTGATGGTCGCATCACACAAGCAACAGTTCCAGCACAATTAGAAAACCTTGGTCGTTTTGCTCAATCGGTAGAATGAATCGTTACAAGAAGCCTTCATACTATGAATTCCATGACTACTCGCGCAGAGCGAAAACAGAAAATCGTTTTGCTGAGCATCGCCTTTATTATACTCGGAATTGCGTTTGTTGGCCTATGGCATGAGTTGAAAAATGCGCGTGCGACCGGTGGGCAACCAGCATCAGAAGCAATTCTACTAAGTGCATTGTCTTCTCTGTTTAACAATCTCTACATCGTTCTTTCGATGAGTCTCGTGGCAATTCTGTTTGGAATAGCATGTGCTTTCTACTTAGAAGAATGGCTACCAGCAACCAATTGGATTCGGCGTTTGATTGAAAGTTTAGTCGCTATTTTGACCGGTATACCTTCAATTGCTTACGGAATCTTGGCAATCCTCATTTTTTTTAGTTACGCTGATACTCTCAAAGAAGCGATTGAGGCTTTTCCCCTTTCTGAGAATATAGGGGCAATACCCTCCCAGATTGAGACTACAGTGTTTTATGCTGAAGCATTAACCTTCATATTGATGGTAATGCCGCTAACAATCAAAACGACCCAAGAAGCACTTCGCTCGGTAGCAACACCGATCCGTGAGGCAGCTTACGTGCTGGGGGCAAGCCAGTGGCAAGTACTAACAAGGCAGGTTGTTCCGATTGCCTTCACTCGGATACTTGCTGGAGGATGCCGCTCAATGTCCCGCGCATTTGCTATGGCAGCGTTACTTGTTGGTATCTATACATGGCACTACACAACCGAACCCGGAGGAATGTCCGGTAGATTTATACTATTTTTAAGTGGGGCACTGTTCTTGAGCATCTTCTCAAGTACCCTTATATGGGTGCACGGTTCCGACTCGGCACAACACAGTTAATTTGAGTGTGGTGAATTATAAGGAAATAAACGGAGGCGGGAGTTTGAAGTCCACTCGCGAAACCAAAGATGCTGAGTGAAAAAGAGCAACCTATCTTGTGTATTCGTGATCTAAATATCTGGTATGGGGACGAGCAGATTCTGAGATCCCTCTCTTTCGAGGTCCAACGGAAACAGGTAACTGCGTTCATCGGACCTGCGAACTGTGGTAAAAGCACGCTCGTCCGATGTATCAACCGATTAAATGACTTTATACCGGATTTTAGGGCTACTGGCGAAATACTTTTTAAAGGCATACACTTAGGGGCTTCAACGGATACTACCGCGCTTCGGAAACAGATCGGAATGGTGTTCCGAAGACCAATACTCTTTCGGTGCTCCATTTATGAAAATGTAGCCTACGGTGTCCGGATTTCCGGCGTGAACCAATCCGTACATCTTGATACGATTGTTGAGAAAAACCTCCGAAAAACCGGACTCTGGGATGAAGTTGAAAACATTTTGGATGAAACGCCAGAACAGCTCTCAAGGGGACAGCAGCAACTGCTCTGTATCGCACGTGCCTTGGCAGTTGAGCCTGAAGTTTTGATATTTGATGAACCTTGTGGAGAACTGGATCCTATAGAAACCGTCAAAATTGAAACACTCGTGCGCGACCTTACAAACGAATGCACGCTCATCTTTGCGACCAACAAAAGAAGACAAGCCGCACGTGTCTCTGACGTGGCTGGCTTTCTCTACGGGGGTGAGTTAATCGAATTTGGAGCAACGGAAAAAATTTTTACGAATCCACAGGACAATAGAACTGAACAGTATGTAACAGGAAGACTCGGTTAACCGAAACCGCAAGGTGCCGTGGCAAAAAATATGTTACAAGCAGAAATCAGAACCCTTCAGCACAAACTTTTGGAAATGGCTGGGCTTGCCGAACAGATGTTACGCCAGGCCATTGAATCCGTCTTAGCGCGCGATGAAGCGTTAGCTCGGATCGTAATTGATACAGATGACACGATTGATCAGTTTGAAAACGAGATCGAATCTTTGTGTATCCAGTTGATCGCGCTTCACCAACCAGTAGCGTTTGAACTCCGCTTCCTGACGATGGTGATGAAGATCAGCCATAGTATTGAAAGGCTTGCTGACAAAAGCGTCGCTATCGCCAAACGGAGCATCGAACTCTTAGAATATCCACCCGTCAAGCCGTTCGTTGACTTACCGCACGCAGCACAAGTGATTCAAACAATGGTCAAGGATGTGATTGATGCGTTTGTCAATCGGAACGCTGAACTTGCTTTAGAAATTCGAGAACGTGATAGTGAAGTAGATGAAATTTATGAAAGAATGCTTCACGAACTTCTCACTATTTTAAGTGAGCACCCTAAACTTATCCAACCCGGTATCAGCCTTTTACTCCTTTTCCGACACTTGGAGCGCGTCGGCGATCTCGCCGCAAATATCGGTGAAGAGGTCTATTACCTCGTCAAAGGTGATATTATCCGCCATTCCGATACGCACTAAGCATTCCTATCCCCAACATCAATAACTACCCACAATCCGAATCCAAATGCTATGTTACTACTCGATTTCCTTCGGGTAAAAATGGACATCCCTTTGTGGAAACGGGATTGTAATGTTGTGTTCTTTAAATTTGTGCCAGATCATGAAATGGAGATCGCTGGCAACGTCAAAACGCTTGAAGGAATCCGGAATCCACGCCAATAACTCAAAGTCTAAAGATGAATCTCCGAAGGTAATAAAGCGGACAAACGGCGCGGTAACACTTTCCAAAACAGGGCTCGACTCTTTAATTATCTCTGGATGTGTCCGAGCAACTTCAAGGAGCACTTTTTTCACGAGTTCCACGTCCGAACTGTACGACACCCCGACTGCAACACGAAGTCGGAATAAATTGTTATCGTGTGTAAGATTATGAACGGCTTCTGTAATCAGTTGAGTATTCGGGACGATAATTTCCTTCTCATCCAGCGAAACGATGACTGTGGAACGGAGATTAATGCTACTGACTCTGCCAAATATGTTAACATCCATAATCTCCACAAGGTCCCCTATTTTGATGGGCCTCTCAAAAATGAGAATAAATCCTGAAATCAGATTGGAAGCGATATTCTGTAAACCGAAACCGATACCGATACTTAACCCACCGAAAATTATCGCTAAACTTGTGAAACTGACACCGATAGCACTGAGACCAATAAGTACCCCGATAATAAGAAAAGTAAAGTGAATAAAGCGGAGTAAGATAAATTGGGTATGTCTTGCAATTTGAAGGGCTTGTAATACCTGTCGTCGTAACACCCATTGCACATACTTAGACAGGATAAACGCCCCGAAGACAATCACGAATGCAAAAAAAAGTCTCTTCAAGGTTAACGGGTTTCCATCATCAACGACAACGGACGATTTCTCTTCACCTGTCTCGGTTTCAATAGGTTTTTGCGGCGGTTGAAATAGTTTTGCGATGGGGTAATTAAAAACTTTGCCAAGGAAACCGGTACTGATTTTTGCAAACCTAAATGCTAAACCAATCCCAACAACTGTAACGATAAGAAATAACAGTGCCAGCA
>CAZQIP010000189.1:0-15758 GCA_964593655.1 uncultured bacterium
CCACAACGGGATGCATCCGAACGCGATCCACGCCCCTGTCTGTTGTTCAAGGTTATAGATATTGCGTGCGCCGAACATATCTGTCACGACCATCTGAAGACGGGTCAGTAGCCAGAAGAACCAGCATGAGAATGAGAGGTCCAGCGGTGTGAAGAACATCAACCCGATGCTAAATGGATAGAAGGAGATACGAATCGGCCCCATCGCGCTCCACGGCTTTGAGCTGAATTGTCCAAGCGTTTTGTTTCTAATGGGTAGCGAAGGAATCTCTGGAAATAGGAAACTCAATCCGTTTAGCAGTTCTGCACTTCCGGCGAGTGCGAATCCGAGCCACATCCAAGGTGAAGTAAAAAAGCGTTTTGGGTTGCTCGTCAATGCCAACGGGAGTTGGACGATCGGATAGTTCAGCCGTTCATTTTCGGTCCACTGCTTACGGAGGAAGATCGTTACGGCTAATAACGTCAGCCAGAGCGCGATCACAAAGCTTGACCAAGATAGCACCGGCGGTATCCATGCGTTTAAAGTGGCAGAATTATAGAGCGTGGAATCTCCGTTGTAGAACCCGTCTACGATACGCGGGCTTTTGACGGCGATCCAACTGGGGATACTGTTGCCAAAGAGCGATAGCCACTCATTTTCGGGGGTTGCGAACTGAAACGTATGTGCAAGGACGGGGATGAGGTATCCCATCATGGTATGTCCGCTGATGGTTGTTACCATCACGACCATGACATAGATAGTTTGCAGGTCAGCTTGCGACATCGCCATACGCGGGATAAATCGCTGTAGCAATAGGTTGACAAGCACAAAGACAAGAAGCGTGAAAACCGCATTAAAGAACAGCGAGGCGATCGTCAGCTGCGTAGAGTGCCACACCTCCGTCCCCATCAGGCACCAGTAGCTATTAAAGGCGACAAGCACCAACCCAATCAGTAGAATATGCGGTTTGACGAGGTTCTGTTTCGCGTTTCTGTTGGTTTCCATTCCCATTCCTGCTGAAGCCCAATTTTGCGTCTATTATACTCTGTTTCGGGGAACTTTGCAAGCGGGGATGTGTTGAAAGCAGGGTCATTTAGTTTTATAAATTCGCTTTATTTTATAAATTCGCTTTATATGTGTGTACATTTTCCTCTGTAGGAGCGAGTGTTTTTGCTTGGGGTCTTTGATAGGGTGTTTCTGCATATTTCTTGTCGCTCGCGATATTTGAGAAAAAACGTCAACATCTGTAAACGAAAATCGAAATCAAAACCGAGAACTAAATCGTCCTGTGCTGAAAGCCGGAGGTATATTTCTCCCAAGTTCCGTAGGAACGGCATGTTTATAGAAAAGTGCCCCATTATCCTCTTTAGCCCTGTAAGGGCGGTATGTATACGGCATCTGATAATAGGTAGATTGAATTATTAAATCAGAGACATTTAATTCTCCATATGACTCTGTTCTTGTGATCTCTTTTCCTTG
This sequence comes from uncultured bacterium, assembly GCA_964593655.1. Lineage (GTDB taxonomy): Bacteria > Poribacteria > WGA-4E > WGA-4E > WGA-3G > WGA-3G. The sequence continues at coordinate 1,459 of CAZQIP010000189.1, forward strand.
AAATTTTTTGTAAATCGATGTATAATTTGCATGGCACTTAACAGGATAGAAGGTAGAGGTTTAGCGTTATCGGCAAGAATACTTCTATCAAAACATTCAATATTCACGTTTTTTGAACAATGCATCTTAAACACACAGGACTTTCAAAAACAGGTGTCACTTATATCGACGACAAGGAGGTATCATGAAAAACGTTGAACTTAAACAACAAGCGATTGCTTATATTGAGCAACTTTCGACTGAAAAACTCGAGACCGCCCTTAACTACCTCGCTGCTCTTCGGAATTCTGATCTTTGGACAGCCGAAGCGGAGTCGGAAAAACGAAAAAGTTCGGATAAGGCGGTGCCACTCCTATCATTGGCAGGGACGTTGGAATGTGACGAGGAGAACATCAGTGATCGCCACGATGAGTTGATCGGTGATGGGTTACTCGCAGAACTATGCGGGCATACCGATGAATGAGGTCTTTGCGGATACCTCTGGGTGGGCTTCTTTCTTTCGAGAGCAGGAACGCCATCATGCAAGGGCTGTTGCCTTAATGACACAATGGCAGGAAGAAAATCGGCACGTTGTCACGACAAATTATGTGCTGGGTGAGCTCATTGCCCTTTGTGAGCGTTTGCGTGTGCCACGTTCGAGGGGTGTTTCTTATATCCAGAGCATTCGCGCCGAGACGTGGATCGAAATCGTACATATAGACGAGCAACTTGATGTCCGAGCGTGGGAGTTACTGGAAAACAGATTGGATAAGACGTGGAGTCTGGTTGACTGTGCAAGTTTTGTTGTTATGGAACAGCAGGGCTTAACGGATGCGCTAACGACGGATCACCACTTTGAGCAAGCTGGCTTTGTCCGGCTTCTTTAAGGAGAAAAAATTTATGAACACAACCCCTGAAACGCAAGTTGTCAGTGTTCCTGACGGTTCTATCCGTGATTATGTTGATGGGAGAATCCGCAAAGACACACCAGAAGAATATGTCCGTCAGACAATTGAAAAAAGATTAATCAATGAGCACAAATACAAACGGGAGCAAATCAAAGTTGAGTTCGGTTTAAAACTGGGTTCTCGTCGTCCGCGTGCCGATATAGTTGTGTTTCCAAAGGACAGTTCGGAGATGACACAAGATCAGGCGTGGTTAATTGTTGAATGCAAAAAAGAGACCGTAGAACCCAAAAACAGAAAAGATGGCGTTGAACAACTGAAATCTTACATGAGTGCATGTCCGAATTGCGAATGGGGACTCTGGACAAACGGCAGATATAAAGAGGTCCTCAGAAAAGTAGAGGTAGAGGGACGCTATGAATTTCAGGAGTACAACGATATACCTGCCGCCGATGGTTCTTTAGAGGATGTTGACAGGCCGAAGCGTAACACCCTAAAAAAAGCATACGAAGATAACCTCCTCATGGTTTTCAAGACCTGCCATAATCACATCTATGCTACCGACGGTTTGCAAAAACAGCCTGCTTTTTTTGAGTTGCTAAAGTTGATTTTCTGCAAAACGCTTGATGAGCAGAATGTTGGAAGATCACTTGAGTTCTATGCGAGATCTGGGGAGCGCGGAAACCGAGATGGACAGCTCACCGTGCAAAAGCGTATTTCCAAAATTTTCGAGAGAGTTAAACAGCAATTCCCACAGATTTTTGAAGCCAACGATGAAATCAAATTACAACCCCGTTCACTGGCGTGGATCGTCTCAGAACTTCAATCCTATAGTCTTCTTGAAACGCATGTTGACGTAAAAGGAAAAGCCTATGAAGAACTTGTAGGCGCGAATTTAAGAGGCGATCGCGGCGAATTTTTCACACCGCGAAATATCATGCAGATGGCGGTTGAAATGGTCAATCCAAAACCTGAAGAAAAGGTTTGTGATACCTCGTGCGGCACTGGTGGTTTCTTAGTCACCGCGATGAACCATATCATCGAACAATTAAAGCGTGAGGTCGCAGATGACTTTGGACTGGGTGAAATTGAATGGTCGGATTATCAGAAAAGCGTTGTCAGGGATCGGATAAAACAAATTGCTGCATCGGATTTTTACGGATTTGATATTAATCCAGACCTCGTGAAAGCCACGAAAATGAACATGGTGATGAATAACGACGGTAGTGGGAATATCTACCGAAACGACTCCCTGTTACCTCCACATGAGTGGTACCAAGAACTCAAGCAGGAATTAGCCGATGCGCTGAAGATCCAAGCCGAGAGCATAACAAACACCGATTCCATAGCGTTCTTTGATGTCATTGTGACAAATCCACCCTTCGGCAGCGACATCCCTATCAAAGATACGCATGTCCTTGAGCAGTTTGACATCGGACATATTTGGCGTAAGAACGGAGACACCGGATGGACAATCTCGGATACATTTCAAACGTCAGTCCCACCTGAGCAGCTTTTCATAGAGCGTTGCCTTCAATTCCTCAAGCCAGGTGGGAGGTTGGCAATTGTGCTCCCTGACTCCATTTTAGGCAACCCTGGACTTGGCCATATTCGCCAGTGGCTGCTTGAGAAAACACGGATCGTTGCCAGTGTCGATCTACATGCCGATGCTTTCCAGCCCAGAAATGGTACGCAGACTTCCGTACTAATCCTACAAAAAAAGACACAGGAGGAGATTAATGAAGAGCGATATGCCCGGCGAATCATCCCATATAACATTTTCATGGCGATGGTAGAGAAAGTTGGACATGACAGGCGGGGCAATACGCTCTTTAAACGGGACAAAGACGGCAATGAAATTTGGGTGCCTGAAGAGAACACTTCTCCAATAAATTACAGAAACGCGGAAGGTGCTATTGTGGATGTTCAAACTGAAAGGAAAACTCGTGTGATTGATGACCAGAGCCGCGAAGTCCCACAACTCTTTGCAGACTGGAAAAAGGAGGAGGGGATAGGGTGGTAACGCAACCAAGAGGGATGCCAGCAGAGAAACCTATTAAGTGGACATCGGTGAACGTCCAAGAGGTTATTGATTCAGATTTCCAGTTAAAGGCAGGCATTTATGGTATTGAAGCAAGACAGGTCAAGAAGGATTTAGAACAAGGCAGATGGAATATTGTTCATTTAAATGCTTTTATTGAAGATGCTTTCTATGGAGGTCGTTCAAAAAGAGTCTATATTGATAAAAGTAATGAAAATGCTGTTGGCTTTTTGGGAAGTTCGGAAATGTTATCCGTCCACCCTAAGCCTGTCAAGTTTCTGTTAAAAGGAGATAGAACTGACAAATTCGCTTTAAGAAAAGGTCAGATTCTTCTATCCAGATCTGGCACCATTGGAAATGTAAGTTATGTGAATTCCACTTTAGAAAATTACTTTGTGAGTGAACATGCGATAAGAATTATTTCCAAAGAATACCCCGGTTATGTTTACACTTTCTTAAAATCTAAGGAGGGAAGAGTTCTTGTAAAGTCAAATATGTTTGGTGCTGTAATTAGTCAGCTTGAGCCGGAACACTTGAATCGCATTCCTATTCCCAATCCACCATCAGCTCTCAAACAGGAAATTCACGATCTGATTGAGGCATCTTTCAGGCTGCGGGATGAATCCAATGAATTAATAGATGCTGCACAAATGCTGCTTAAAACGTCGTTACAACTGCCATCTATTGAAGCATTACAGGAGCAATCGGAGCAGTTTGATAAAACGGCAAGTGTTCTTAATTATTCTGTATCTTCAAGTGAGGTAGTCGATCGGTTGGATGGATCTTACTATGTCCCGATTGTGAAAGCGATTGAAGGGCATGTAGCGAAAACGGCAAGAGAAGTTGCCAAGGTTGGAGATGCTCAAATAAGTCAATCGCTTATCTTGCCGGGGCGGTTCAAAAGAGTCTATGTAGAGGAAGGGAGCGGTGTTCCTTTTATCGGGGGTAAACAGATATTTGAGTTAGATCCAAACAACAAAAAATATCTGTCCCTAACACAACACGGGAACAGAATTAGGAATGAATTAACGCTGCGTGAAAACATGATTCTTGTTACATGTAGTGGGACAATTGGAAAAGTAGCGATAGTTCCTAAACATTGGGAGGACTGGACAGCAAATCAACATATCATCCGAGTGGTGCCTTCAAATAATGAAATTGCCGGTTACCTCTATGTGTGGCTTTCAAGCGATTATGCGTATCCGTTGATAACTCGGTACATCCATGGCGCGGTGATAGATGAGATTAATGATGTACAGGTTTCGGAAATTGCAGTGCCCTTATTGCGTGATGAAAACATGCAGACAGAAATAAACGACACGGTTTTGGAAGCAAATCGGAAACGAACCGAAGCCTATAACTTGGAGCAGGAAGCGTTGAGGGTGCTTGATGAGAAGGTTATCTATGCACGGTGAAATGAGTAATAAGAAGCACTGGTAGGAGAGTCTTCTATGAAACTATTTTCTAAAATATGGTACTGGCTTGTGGTAATAGTGGTTCTGATACTTGCAGCAGGTATAACAACTCTGTTTCCACAAACGAGTGATGTTCCTGTATCTGAGGAAACAAAACCTCTTGATACCCCAAATAAAGTTGATTCTGTTCCCAAGGTTGAACCTCAACAAGAAGTTCCTGTGTCCAGTTCCTCTGACGTAAATATTAATCCTGCCACCAAGGTTGAGCTTCAGCAACTCTTCAATGAATTGAGGAAGGAATATCTTAACACCCGAACTAAATCCGTTGATTGGTGGCTGGAGTTCATTGCCATAGTCCTCACCTTTTTCGGTGTTGTTGTTGTAGTTTTAGGTTACTTTGGACTCCAAGAGTTTAAGAAACTTAAAGCTGAAGCGGAGAGAGATGCTGATGAAATAAAGGAACGTCTCGCTGAAGTGCTGGAAAGCAGGGCAGAACTTGAGAGAATCAGAGAGGAAGCGGAAGTTAGTGAGGTAAGCGCAGAATCCTATGAAGCTATGCGAAGGACAAGGGAAACCTTAAGTGCCGAGGTGTTTGCTTCTAATGATGAAGAATTTGAGAAAATTTTACGAGATTTTGAACAAATTCCGAATCTCTCTTTCGTAGACAAAGCGATGGTTGAGGCTTACAAGTTGCAGAAAGATGATAGAATTGAGGAAGCGGTCCAGAAGTGGCGTTCTATTGCTATCATCGTTGATGAAATGATAAAGACCTTGCTGCTCGCGCGTGGAATTCTGTAGGATATCTTCTTTCAAAGCAGGATGATCGAGCAGAAGACGCAATTCTTGCTTATGACAGGGCAGTAGAGATGAAAGCAAATTATGCCGATGCCTACTGCAATCGAGGCGAACAAAAAATTAAACTCGGTCAATACCCTGATGCTATAGAAGACCTTGATAAAGCAATTAACTTAAATCCTGATGAAGCTAAAGCATACATATTTCGAGGATCTGCAAAATTAGAACTCGGTAAACATGATGCTCTTACCGACTTTGATAGGACTATCTACATGAAACCAGATTTTGCTTTTGCTCATGTCCTTAGAGGGTATGCAAAAGCCCATCTAAAGGACTTCCTTGGTGCAAAAGTGGATCTCCAGAATGCCTTAGGACTAGCGAAGCAACAAGGTGAAAAGGAACTCATGGATGAAATTGAGAAAGACCTTCAAGAACTTAATGAGACGGAATAGAAGTTTTCGGAGAACATTCGATAGAATTCCGCAAGTTTCAAAATAGAATTTAAGTTGCAATTTTTTGCGAACAGATGTATAATTTAAATTGTCTTTACTAACAAGGAGGACAAACTGATGTCTCGTATAAAAACTGACTATATACTCTCTACTGTCAGAAAAAGTGGAGCTGATAGTGAAGCAGTTCGTAGGGCAATTGATGCGGTTCAGGAAGCAGTTCGTGTTTCAAGTAGGAGTCATACATCCGAAGTAAAGAAAGCGCAGGCAGCATACATCAAAGCACTTGATAATGCTGTGAAGAGATTCAGCCGTTCAAAATAATACTAATCATTGGCAGGGCAAACAGTCCTGCCTTCTTTTTTCGGGAAAGTCAGTTAAGCTTTTTACTTACCAGCAGAAGTTTTCTATGATGACTGATACGGCACTTTTTGTTTCGCTGCAATGAGAGCCTGCCAAAGCAACTTTCGCCCATACTCTCAAATCGATCTCCCAAAACACAACACATACCCATCATAATCCTTGAGTTCAAAGGCACGGAGACCGTCGTCGGTGTCCGCAAGCGGTTCGTGGAATTCCAATCCACGCGACTGATACTCAGCAAACAACGCGTCAGGATCAGGAACCAGAATAAAAGCGTCCCACCTTGCCCATTCGTGCCGAGTATGGTTCGGTACCGGATGAATAAATTCCGTGATATGTTTCAGCAGTATCCGCACGTTATCACGAGATACTATCCCAAAAAACGGATCCCCTTCTGGGATAAGCAAGTCAGTCTCGAAACCGAGTTTCTGATTGTAGAAGTCAATCGACGCCGCAAGGTTGTCGACGATAAAAAATGGGTAGATTCTCTCAAGTGTTGCGTTGTTTGCCATTGTCCAGCCTCCTGATTTTTCTTTACACAATATCCTAACAGATTTCCCACCAATATTCAACAAACTAAAAAAACTTGACACCTGCACAAACACATGATATAATTATACTATACAGGAAATAGGATTCGTGTTTTACCCTGATGCTGTTCACAGGATCCAAAATGTTACACCAAATTATTTTTTTCACCGCGGAAGATCGGAAAATAAAACGTCTATGAATCCTTATATTCACTGGGTTCTCCGCTGATATACCCTGTACGCCAAATGTTACACTGGTGTAACATTTTTTAACGAAACCGTTATATAATTAAAGTGTATTCATAACTAAAAGTTAAAATTGAATCAAGTCAATGAGGAACAGATTTCATGGCAACACTCAGATGGGGCATACTCGGTTGTGGCGATGTCGCTGAATATAAAGGCGGACCGCCACTCTATAGCGTCGATGACTCGGAACTCATCGCTGTGATGCGACGCGACCGTGCTAAAGCGGAAGATTTTGCCGAGCGGCACGGCGCGAAACGGGCCTATACGGACGTAGACGCACTCCTCGCAGATGACGCGCTCAATGCGATTTACATCGCGACACACCCATACCTTCACTGCGAACACACCATCCGCACGGCGGAAGCAGGGAAGCACGTCCTTTGTGAGAAACCAATGGCGATGACGGTTGCGGAGTGTCAACGCATGGTAGATGCCTGCCGCGACGCGGGTGTTGCCTTGATGCTCGCCTATTACCGGAACTTCTATCCAAACATCGTGAAGATGAAGGCGTTGATGGATGAGGGTGCTATCGGTGAGGTGGTACTCGCAAAGGTCAATCATACTGGTTTCTATAACCCAAATCGGCACGACTTAAAGAATTGGCGAGTTAATCCAGAGATCAGCGGTGGCGGTGTGCTGATGGATCTCGGTAGCCACCGGATTTCGCTTCTGCAGTATCTGATGGGAGATATTGAATCTGTGCAAGGGTACGCGGAGGCGGTACATCTGGATATTGAGGTCGATGATTCTGCTGTGTTTACGCTCCGTTTCGAGAGTGGCGCGCATGCCGTAGCGAACATCAACTGGAATGTCGGCGTTTCGATTGACGATGTGGAAGTCTACGGCACGGCAGGGGCTTTAAAATGTTCGCCGCTAAATTCGGGGAACCTGACGCTTGAAACGAAGTCAGAAGGATTGGTTGAACTGCATCAGACCCCGCTGCCACACACACATACAGGTCTGGTAGAAGATTTCATCAACCACCTCAAGACGGGTGAACCGATCCGGTGTTCCGGTGAGTCAGGGTTGCAGACGAACGTTGTTATCGCGCAGATAATGTAGATGGGTCTCGTTATCAAGCCCCAGGTCCGGTAGGTGCGGTTTGCAACCGCACCGGATCCTCCGCGAAAACTTTCAGCTCCAGCGTTTGCTAAATAGGAGTTCCCCTAAACAAGAAACCGAAGACCCCGTTGGGATAAGCCCGGTTCGGTTAGGAAACCGAACCTACCGGTAAGGGTTAATTAATTCGGTTGGATTCCAGTGTCAGCCACTCGCCGTATCCTCTCGGCATTTCTGCGGGTGTGTCCAATCCTGATTCTTCACGCCATCTTAACAACGGGTGCCGCCGATCACTTTGCGGAAGGTCAACACGGGTCCCGTACGCCGCCGATTCAAAAATCCCCATCATCATCTCAACGATATGCCGTCCCTCGGTGCCGCTGCATGTATGCGATCTACCTTCATCTAATGCATTGACGTAGTCCTCCACGAACCAGTAATCCATTTCTGCTGCACTACTTTTAGGATCATAGTGTTCGGGATAGATGAGATCCAACGCTTCCCACTTGTCGTGCGTTCCATCGGGGAGGTAGTGTGGTGTCGGCAGACACCATGCGCCGCCGCTCTTCCAGAAGAGTCTCCCTTCGGTGCCGTAGAGTTCCATAGAATACGCGTCGGTATCCATCTTATGGAAGCGGTGTTGGAGCAGCGTGCCGGTGACGTGACCTTCATATTGCAGCGTTGCTGTGATGTATTCGCCCGCGATCGTTCCCATCCCGCTCGGGGACGGCACAACATCTGTAGGTGTGATCGGTTTTGCACCTGTCGTCAAGTGCGCCATGACGCTTTCGCAGCGTTTCCCGAAGTGCAGCATGTTATTGAGCATGTGCGTGCCGATGTTCATCAGTCCATAGCCGCCGTAGTAGCCTTTCCCGCTGCCGTACATATAGCGCAGTTCACCGATTTTCCCGGCATTAAAAGCACGTGCGAGTGCCTGCATAGATGCGCCAACTCTTCCTTGATGATGCACCGCAACCTGCACGCCTTTCGCTTCCGCTTTGGCGATAACAGCATCCGCCTGCACAAGGTCTACGCACATCGGTTTTTCCACCTCAATATGGACCCCGTGTTCCAAGACACGCATACACAGATCGTAATGGAACTCCGTGCCGGTGGGGATCGCGACGATGTCCGGTTGCGTCTGTTGGATCATCTCATCTAAATCCGTGAATCGTGCTGTGACGTTGACTTCTTCGCCTAAGGTGTTCAGGCGTTCTTCAATCAGATCGCAGAGCGCGACGATCTCTGTGCGTGGATGCGCATGATATGCCCGTGCTGCTGCGCTACCGCGGCCTCTACATCCCAAAATTCCGATCCGATATGTTTTCATCGTATTTTCCTCCGCTTGTCTGAATCGTTGATGGGGGGTATTGTAGCACAGTTTGTTTAATCGGTCAACGGTATCTTGTTTGGTTGCAGAGTCATTCAATTCTCCATTTTCTGACCAAATCTTCACCACCAGGTCCGGTAGGTTCGGTTTCCTAACCGAACCGGCTTCTACGCGGAAACCTTGAAGACTTCAAATCCCTCTTTAGTCCCGTAGGGGTTTATTTGCTTGGGTGTTTCTTCAAAATGTTTATAGCAGCATATAGCCAAAAAACCTCAGCCCCGTAGGGGCGGTATGTGTAGACGCTGCTACAAAATGCTATGAAAAATCCCTAAATTGACACCTATGGTCCAGAAGCAATGGGGAACATCTATTTGCGGCGGGACAGATACTCAGATAGCGCGTAGTCGAACGGTGTCTCAGTATCCATCTGCACATAATCAATCTGGCTTGCGCCGCACCCGCGACGATAACTCTGGATAAACCCGTTCAGTTTCTCAAGGTAGTCCGTTTTCAGCGTGTCGGCTTGGGTTGAAAGTGTCTCTCCGGTTTCCATATCCCGAAAAACGACAGAGCCGGTATAAGGGAAGGTAAGTTCGGCAGGATCAAGCAGGTGAAAGACGATCACCTCGTGTTTTTGATGACGGAGATGTTTCAACGCTGAGATGACTTGCGAGGGTTCATCGAGCAGATCCGAGATCACAATGACTAAACCGCGTCGCACAATCCGCTTAGCGAGTTCGTGAAAAAGGCTGCTCAACTCGGTTTCCTGACCGGGAGTAGCATTTTCCAGCGCGGACATAATCGCTTGAAGATGTGTTGCTGCACCCCTTGGTGGAATGTATTGCGTAATATCCGTATCGAAGAGTGCCAATCCAACGGAATCCCGTTGTTTCAGCATGAGATAAGTGAGTGTCGCCGCGAGGTAACAGCCGTATTCAAACTTCGTCAATCCTTCTTCTGCGTGTTTATAGTTCATTGACGCGCTGGTGTCGAGCAGAATATAGGCACGCAGGTTCGTCTCTTCTTCAAACTTCTTGACGTAATACCGGTCGGATTTCCCAAAGACTTTCCAGTCAATATAACGGATCTCATCGCCGGGCATATACTGCCGGTGTTCCGCGAATTCGACGCTGAACCCTTGATACGGACTTTTGTGCAGACCCGTGACGAACCCTTCGACGACGAGCCGTGCAACAAGTTCCATACCGCCAATCCGAGAGAGCGCGACCGGATCTAAATATTTATGAGATGTTTGCATGTTTTGCTTTTCCCAAATGAGTCGAAAACGGCGACTGACACCGGGCGTTTCGGCGCGACAGTCTGGCGATCCCGCTTAATACGTTCGATTTCTTTGAGTGTCTGGGCAGTTAAATATCCCTCGCCGCAACTTGGGCAATGAATAGTAGGAACATTTTCGATGACGAGAAGTGACGCACCTTTGCCATAACTTCGCGAAACATAACGCTGGCGCGCACCCTCTTCTCCACAAATATCGCACTTCATTTTTTAGCTCCTAAATCTTGAGATTCAATTATAACAAAAATTTGCTTGAATATCAAGCGGAGTTCAAGTAAGCAACGGCTTCAACCACCGCTTTGCCGTTTCCATGTCCATTCCGGTGCGTTCTGCATAATCCGCAACCTGATCCTCCCCGATTCTACCGATGCTGAAATACCGTGCCTCTGGATGCGAATAATACCACCCACTCACAGATGCCGCTGGGGACATCGCCAGACTCTCAGTGAGAGAGATCCCCGTATGTTCTGTTGCATTCAACAAGTCAAACAACACCCGTTTTTGGGTATGGTCGGGACACGCAGGGTAGCCGGGTGCCGGACGGATCCCTCGGTATTTTTCGGCAATCAAGGCATCGTTATCCAACGTCTCATCAACGGCATACCCCCAAAGTTTCGTGCGGACGTGCCGATGCATCTTCTCCGCGAATGCCTCTGCGAGTCGGTCTGCCAACGCCTTCGCCATGATGCTATTGTAGTCGTCCTGTTTCTGTTCAAATTCGGCACAGAATTCGGAGACACCGATGCCCGTTGTCACCGCAAACGCTCCGATATAGTCTGACACTGTTGTCGCCTTCGGCGCGATGAAATCACCGAGGCTGAGATTCGGTCGCGTGAACGGTTGTTCCGTCTGTTGGCGTAGGTGGTGCAGTATAGCGATGGGTTCCGTCCGCGCGGCATCGGCATAGATTTCAGTGTCTTCACCGACACCGTTGGCTGGGAAAAGCCCAACGACAGCGCGTGCCTGAAATCTTTTCTCTTCGATAATGATCCGTAAAAGTGCTTTCGCATCTTTAAGGAGTTTTTGGGCTTCTTCACCGACCTCCGGATTTTCCAATATATTTGGATACTTACCACGGAGTCCCCAGGTCGTGAAAAACGGACTCCAGTCGATGTAGTCAACGAGTTTCTCCAAAGCGTAGTCATCGAAGACCGTAACACCTATTGTTGAAGGTTCGGGGGGTCGGTAATTCTGCCAGTCCAGTATGAATTTCCGTTCTTGTGCAACAGCGAAGGAAAGTAAGTTTGCCTGTTTCCGATTTTTCGCACGGTGTTCTCGGATTCCCGTGTATTCTTCACGAATTTGTTCGGTGAACGCCCCCTGTCTTTCACTGCTCATCAAATCGCTAACAACGCCAACGCTTCGGGACGCATCTTTGACGTGGATCGTTGAACCGTTGTAAGCAGGTTCAATTTGGACTGCAGTATGTATCTTGGAGGTGGTCGCGCCGCCGATGAGGAGTGGAATACGGAAGCCTTCTCGTTCCATCTCTTCAGCGACATGTACCATCTCATCTAACGATGGTGTGATAAGTCCACTTAATCCGATAATATCGGCATTCTCTTGCCGTGCCGTTTCCAGAATATCTTCCGCAGGCACCATCACGCCGAGATCGATAACTTCGTAATTGTTGCAGCCGAGCACAACACCGACGATATTCTTACCGATGTCGTGTACATCGCCTTTCACCGTCGCCATCACAATTTTGCCTCTGGATCGGATAGCCCCTTCCGCTTGTTCTTTTTCAATGAAGGGTACGAGGTGTGCGACTGCCTTTTTCATCACGCGCGCACTTTTGACCACTTGCGGCAGGAACATTTTACCGTCTCCGAAAAGTTCACCGACGCGGTTCATACCGTCCATCAGGGGGCCCTCGATCACCTGTATCGGCCGTTCATACTTAAGGCGTGCTTCTTCCGTGTCTGCTTCAATGTATTCGATAATCCCTTCAACGAGTGCATGACTGAGCCGTTTTTCAACGGGGAGTTTCCGCCATTTTCGACTCACACGCTTCTTTTTCCCTTTCCCTTGCAGCGTGCCAGCGAGGTTAACAAGTCTATCCGTGGCATCTTCTCGTCGGTCAAATAGCACATCCTCCACGGCTTCCAGAAGCGTTTTCGGTAGGTCGTCATAAACGGCGAGTTGCCCGGCATTGACAATTCCCATGTCCATACCGGCATTAATGGCGTGGTAGAGGAACGCTGCGTGCATCGCCTCTCGGACCGTATCGTTGCCACGGAAGGCGAAAGAGATATTGCTAACGCCGCCGCTCACCAAAGCGTCCGGACAGGTGGCTTTAATCGTCTCACACGCCGCAATAAACGCCTTCGCGTATGCGTTGTGTTCCTCAATACCGGTTGCGACGGCGAAGATGTTCGGATCAAAGATGATGTCCTCTGGTGGAAACCCGACCGCTTCCGTCAAGAGTCGGTACGCCCTACGGCAGATCTCCACCTTCCGTTCGTAAGTATCAGCTTGCCCCGCTTCGTCGAACGCCATGACAATAACGGCGGCACCGTATCGACGGATCAGTCGCGCTTTGGCTAAGAAATCTGCCTCCCCTTCTTTCAAGCTAATCGAGTTGACGACCCCTTTTCCCTGAACGCACGCTAACCCCGCTTCTATCACTTCCCACCGGCTCGAATCCAGCATGATAGGCACACGACTAATGTCGGGTTCAGCGGCAATCAGGTTCAAGAACTTAACGATTGCGGTTTTGGCATCTAACATACCTGCGTCCATGTTAATGTCGATGAGTTGCGCGCCGTTTTCCACTTGGTCGCGCGCAACCTCTAACGCGGTTTCGTAGTCCTCATTTTTAATGAGTGTCGCGAATCGGCGTGAACCTGTTACGTTTGTCCGTTCACCAACGTTAACAAAGAGAGAATCCGGCGTGATGTTAAACGCCTCTAAACCGCTTAGGCGGCAGGCGCGTTCTTGTGGCATCGGTTGACGCGGCGGGTATTCAGCGGCGACTTTGGCAATCGTTTCGATATGTTCAGGTTGGCTGCCGCAACATCCACCGACGATATTGACGAAGCCGTTTTGCGCGAATTCATGCATCCAATCTCCCATTTCCACTGGTGTTTGTGTATACTGACCGAGTTCGTTGGGGAGTCCAGCGTTCGGATAGCAGATAACAGGTATGTCCGCCATCTTTGCTATCTCTGCGAGGTAGGGACGGATCTGTTGCGCGCCAAAACCGCAGTTCAATCCGACAGCGAGCAGGTTGGCATGCCGAACAGAGTTCCAAAACGCTTCAACCGTTTGCCCTGAAAGGTTACGTCCACCGCCGCCACTTCTGTCAGAGGAGACGATAAGCGGGATGTCGATGTCTCGCGTCTCTGCAAGCGTTTCTATTGCAAAGAGCGCGGCTTTACAATTGAGCGTATCCATGACGGTTTCAACGAGGAGGAGATCAACACCGCCGTCAATTAAGCCCTCTGCTTGCGTTGTGTAGGCAGAAACGAGTTGTGAGAACGTGATATTTCGATAACCGGGGTCGTTGACGTTCGGCGAAATAGTGCAGCTGCGATTCGTAGGTCCCATGCTTCCGGCAACGAAACGCGGTTTATTTGGCGATGTCCATTTATCTGCAACTTCACGAGCGATGCAGGCAGCCGCGTAGTTCACCTGATACGCAATATCTTGGAGCTGATAATCTGCCATTGAGACAGATGTGCTAGTAAAGGTGTTTGTTTCGATGATGTCCGCGCCTGCGCTACAATAGTTTGCGTGTATTTCTCGGACAATGTGCGGTTGGGTTATGGAGAGTAGGTCGTTATAACCTTTGAGTTCACACGGGTGATCTGCAAACTGATTGCCGCGAAAATCTGACTCTGTGAGCCGATAGGTCTGCAACAGTGATCCCATCGCACCGTCAAGAATC
>CAZQIP010000190.1:0-25850 GCA_964593655.1 uncultured bacterium
CAGTATCAGGTGATCATTCTTTACAGGCGAGTTGTTCCTCGACCGATTCTAACGGGAATTACTGCACCGTGACGAACTTCTATGCCTGTGACTCCCATACGCATGCCTATCCAGCACCCCCGCCGACACCGACACCGACACCCCCGCCAGAACCGACCCCGCCACCGCCGACAACGGTCGCCTGTGGTGCGGCATCGTGGACAGGCTGCACGGCATCTGTGTCCTCATCAACGGAACACCAGGTCCCATCGTGTAGCGGGTGCAGCAGTCCCTATTGGACGTGTTCTACGTTTGCCTCGAATCATACGGATCTCAAGACGTGTCGGTATAGTGAATGCCGTCAACAGTGGAAGAAGTGTGCGTCGGCCCCTGTCTGCAATAAGCCGTATCGGAAACGAAACGGTTTGAAGTGTTGGGCGCAGTAGCTACGATGCAAACTCTAACCCCTTTCAACCCACGCGCTAGTCATCTTCGGATTGCTGGCGCGTTCGTTTTCTTGGCAATCCAGGATATGAAACATATATCGTGACATTAGGTTCAAACATTGACGCAAACACCCAAGTGGTAGACATCCAATCAAAGCGGGTGACACTCTCCACACAGGGGTAGCAACGCACACTCATGCTACCTATCGGTTTCTGACTTCTTTGGGCGAAACGCCGACCTCTGGTTCCAATGAAGGACCGCCAACGGAGAAGTGTTGATAGATTTTGCGCATTCCACTCATCCCTTATATCGCTTGTCCGCATACAGATGCGGGACCCCAAAGCCCTATATGTATTTTTCTTGACACGTTCCTGATTGGAATTGTTCCTATCAGAAGGAATACTATGTCCTTTTTGCTTGTTCCAATAACTCGGCTAACCGGTCAGCAAAACGGAGTTGGCTGTTGTCTTCAGGCACGTAGCCTATGACCTTCCGAGCGTTGGCAATGCTCCAAAACTTATGCGTATTATCGCTGATGCCGTAAAAAATTTGGAACGGGATGCCGTTCTCGTCTTCTATATTTTCTGTCTCAATGCTTTTGACGAAGAGTTGCACCTGATCGCGGACACTCAAATACGCGCCGAGTCCACGGTGCATCGCCTTCAAATCGTCCGCTGACGAGTTCGCCATATCTGTCTCCCGCGGACCACCAATCCGCAATTGAACGTTCTGAAGTTTCTTACCGTCAACATGTCCCGTAGCAAAGACAAAGCCGAGATGTTCGTAAGCCTCTTTTGCCCACCCGTAGAAGTTATCTGACAACGGACGCATCTCTGGCGTTACCACATCCCACTTGTCCGCCCAGATAAGCCGTTCATAATAATCGGCGGCATGGTTAGAACTACAGACAACGACGCGTCGGACATCGGTTTCAACACAGGTCTGGTAGAGGTTGTATGCCATCTGAACATTGGCAAGTTCGTTCTCAAAACTGCCGCCTTTAAAAGCACAATGAACGACTGCATCAACACCCTCAAAATAATGACGATATGCGCCTCGGTCGGGATTGGTAAGTTCAGCAATCTGAATGCCTTCGACCTCTTCTCCCTGCCGATTCGTGGTTCTCACGTCTAAAACGACGAGTTCATAGCGTTCGCGAAATTCAGGGAGCATCCGGCCAGCAATATAGCCTGATGCACCGGTAATAAGGACTTTTCTGCGGTTTTTCATTGGGTAAGCCTCTGCTTTTGATCGGATAACTTTCTCTCTACCTCTTGTATTAATCTATCAAATAGTTGACTTGAAACCGGTCTATCTAACGCGATTGCAAATAGTCCATGGTGCGTCGTTTGAAGCCTCAATTCACGATCAGCGGCATTTAGGAAGCGGAGCAATATTTGGAAAAGCAGTTTGCCACGAAGTTGTAAACCGTGAGCTTCCCTTATCTGTTGATAGCGTTCTTCTTGAGGAGGCAGAAATCCTCGACGTTTGAGAAACGCATCATCCAATTCAGTTTTGCCCCGCGGAACGATTTCGTCAAGTCCCTCCGCAACATAAGCCGCATCACCCTTGAGAAATGATTCAACCTCAAAGGCAAACCATCTGCAAACAGCATTTAGGACTTGCTGATGAGTTTCATACTGGTGTGTTTCAAGAAAACTTTCGAGTTCAGCACTGACGTACAAATCATTTTCAATACTATAACCTTGTGTCCAAATAATATCTGCATAACCCTCAGAAATACCTGAGAACAACCACATGTCTCGGTCGGCGATAAAAGCGACAGGGACATGTCTAAAATCCCCCTGGCTTTCATATTGAGAAAGTTCTTCATAAAGATGAAGTAATGTGTTTTTGGAACCCGCGCTGAAAAGACCGACACCAAATTTTCCTAAACGCTCCACCAATCGCCCATAGATGATTTCGTCATCTTTCCCTTCAACAATGATGTTTGGTTTATTAGAGAGACGCAAGGCTATAACTAAATTCTCTATAGTAGGATCTGGCAATGACATTCAGATATTTTCTCCTCTATCCGCTCAATCACTTTTCAGTGGAATTTCTTTATGCTGATACCCAGTAAAAATAAAAGGTGAATGTGTTGCAATGAAAAACTGGTTCCCAGTGCTTTGATCAAGGAGAGTCGGTAGAAGTAGCCTTTGCCAATCAATGTGGAGGCTTAACTCTGGTTCGTCAATAAAAATAGCCGTATTCTTGTAAAAGGCATTATAACACAAAAAACTAAGCATCTGCTTTTCACCGGCAGAGAGTTTGTCAGAGGGAATGGCATCTTTTGCTTCTCCAACAGTAATTCCATCGTTTCCTTCTCCCAAAGTAATCCCGTCGGTAGTTTCCCCACGAACAACCCGCCCAGTAACGCGTATCGCGTCATACCGTAGAATCTTCCGAGACAATTCAGATAACACGGAAAATGGCTTACTCAACCGTTCTCGTTCCTCATTAACATTCTGAATAGCATTCAAAATAGTCGAGGAATCTTGAGGAATCTCAGAAACTTTGTCCTTATCCGGATTGTTTTGTATCGCTTTTGAAATGTTTTCTAATACCTGTGCCTGGCGTGTGGTGATTTCTTCATAAATATCGGCATATTTCTGTATGAGAAGGTCACTGAGATCCTCTGTTAAGATTGAAGCGATGAACTTGTGCCCATTGATTGACACCTCATCGGAAAATCTCAACATTGCGTCTTGAAGCATTTTGGGCGTGGAAATGCGAAACATCATTTCGCCATCCGTTGCAACTCTCGAAAAACCGCCCTCAATTCTTCTAAAGGTTGGGAAAAATAGACTCCGCTTAGTCGTTCCCGCGATCCGCTTTTCAACCGCATTTACCCAACCCACATCCTTCCGGGTGATCCTTCCGGTCTCCGCGGCGATGACAATAAATTCGTCCACTTCTTTTTTTTTGCCAGAGATGTAATCAAACTTAACTCGGTCGGGTTCAATCCGTTCCATGCTCAAAGCGAACAGATCCGTTTGAATCGAAATGGAACGAAACGGAATTTCAACAAGGATTTGCTCAAGGTGTCCACTGATAAGATACCACAGCAGCTTAAGGAGCGTCGTCTTGCCTGAGCCGTTTGCTCCAGTAAAAATGTTTAGGTCTTCATTGAACGCAAATTCATTGTCAAGCCTATTGTTGAGTCCCTTAACTTTAAGATATCGTATCATCTATTTTACCTCACCGAGATAGTTTCCAAAGTAAAATCTAAACGCCTATGAAATCTCCAGTTTTTCTTTACAATGCTGCGCAAGTATCTTCATCTCCGATATAACTTGTGCCTCAGTTTTAATCAGATGATTAAAAAGCGGCGGCGTAGGTTGCCTGTTAAAAAGTCTGTCGAAGAAACTTCGCTGCGCATCTGTTGGTATTCCAGAATACGAAACGCTGGCACGCGACGGTTCTATCCCTAAGTATTCAATTGAGAGGTAGTGCGCGACTTCTGCTTCCGTAAGGTCCCCTTCATGAATGCTGCCCCTATTCCTGCGTCCGTAACTCACGTTATAAACTCTACCACTCATTTCGCTGAGCACCGTATAACCACCGACATCGACGTTTTCATTCCAACACTTTTCAAATCCGTTCTTCGGCAAACGTTCACGGAGTTCTTCGGCAGAACGCACCACAAATCTGTTCGGATGCGGCGTTTTGATGATAAGGAAGCCTTCATCTTGCTCCGCTAATTCTCGTTGCCCTGTGAGTAGATCAACAGCATCCAAGGTCCAGACAACACCGTCTCGGATGCCTTTTGCCATGTTATGATGTCTCTCAACAAATTCGCCGTTCAGTGGATGCAAGCGATAGCCACCCGTCCGGTTAAAGGTCTCCCGCAATTTTCGACGGTGTTCTATCACAGAGAACCGCTTGTTAGGGACCGGTATCTCTAACCGAAGCGTATATCCCGTCTGTAAATCGGTTGTGAGATTGAGTTGTGATTGCCGAAGTTCGGCTAAGCGCGTCAGTGCTGTCTGGCTTTTCGACAAAACCCGCCCAATCAGATACTCACGGCGGAGCCCCGGAATTTCTGTGGCAAGTCGATCAAGCGTTGGCGCATCTAACGCCTCCAACATAATCTTGTGTTCCCATCGGGTGCCCCGCTCGTGTGCAAGAATTTGGAACTGCTGCATATCGCCAGCCGTTCGGATATACCCGAGGGCTGTCCAGGGGTCAAAGGTCGCGCGATAGTTACCGCTGCTTTCCGCGTCTCCATTCGCCAGAACGCAATCTCGCCGTTCATATCGAGAATAGAGTCCGAATTGAAACTCAAAGTCTTCGTACGGGGATAACGCCTCTCTCAAATCGCGTGCGAACTCGCTGCCGCGTGCGAACCGTTTGAAAATTTGCTCGGTCTGTTGCGGCTGATTCAAGGCATCAAGGAACGTTCCGATACGGATGCCCCCCTCTTCGACACCCTCGTCTTCACTTTTTCCAAAGACCTTGGTTTTCGTTTTAAAAGGTGGATTCCCGAGAGAGACATCGCGTTGTGAGACCAGTTGCAACGCCGCATCATCTGCTATATCCTTGAGGGCAGGCGCGTCACCGAGGATCTCCGCGAGTTTGGCATCGTCAATCTTTTCCGTTAAATCAACACCACGTTTCAGTTCAGCGAAATGGATAATATCGTCGAGGTTGTACTGGAGCGGTGCACTTGAAGAGAGATTATCGTAGTTAGAGCGATGGAATCGGATGCGCGGCTTGATGCGAAAGACCGGCGTGAGGCCATAATCTTTCAGCAACACATATAACGTGACGGTATAGGAGTCCTCGTGCACCTTCTGTGCCAGGATGCCGTCGCGCTTTGCCTCATTTTCCACGATTAACCGCTCTTGGACGAGACGGCTATCGTTGCCGAAAATCATCATCCGATGTTCTTCTCTGTTATCATCAACTAACATGGATGTATCCTCCCTGAATAGTCATCAGTTATCAGTCATCAGTTATCAGTTAAGAGCGGTTTGTAACAATCCCCGTCTTCAAGTTCGCAGGGGTGTGATAAATTGTTACAGACTGCCTCTTAACCGATGGAAACTGACAGCCGATAGCCGATAACTCCTATCCGGTGCCTGATCGCTGTCGTGCCAGTGCTGCTGCGCCGAGAATACCGGAATTGTCTCCGAGTTTCGCTCGCACAATCTGGACCCCATCTAACGTATTTGGGAGTGCATATTTTTCTGCCGCGGCACGGATATTATCTAAAAACGTATCGTCAAGCGCTTCAACAACACCGCCGCCTAATATAATCATCTCAGGATTTAAGAAATTCACGATAGAGCCAATGCCGACACCGAGATATTTTGTCGCTTTTTTAAAAACTTTCAACGTGAGTTTATCGTTTAAGCGAATCGCCTTCGCCAAGACACCACTCCGAATAGCACTCAGGTCGCCATCGGTGAGTTTAGAAATCACACTCTTTTTTCCTTTTTTCTCAATAGCCTTCTGGAACTGCTTTGTCATCGCTGTTCGACTTGCGAGTGCTTCTAAACAGCCACGTGTACCGCATCCGCATCTCGGTCCATCGGCTTTGACGATGATATGCCCGATTTCACCAGCCGTCTTACTTGCACCGTGGAACAACTCACCCTGCAGGATAATACCACCACCGATACCAGTGCCTACGAAAATCCCGACGACGTTTTGGACCCTTTTTGCCGCGCCGAACGCATGCTCGCCGAGCGTTCCAACGTTCACGTCATTGTCAACGAAAGTCGGAATACCGACGCGTGCTTCAAGTTCAGCCTTCAGTGGGACATCCCGCCAACCGAGGTTCGGCGCAAAAATAACAACGCCTGTCTCTGGATCAAGTGGCCCCGGCGCACCGATCCCAACGGCTTCAATTGACGCTTCATTAACGCCGGATTTGCCAATAGCCTTTTGGATAGCGTCGGCGATCCGATCAATGACAACAGATGTGCCTTCATCTGCCTTCGTTGGAACTTTGGCTGTCCCTAAGATATTACCTTCCACGTCAATGACAGCGGACAAAATCTTTGTGCCACCCATATCGACACCGACAACGTTGGTGCTCATCGCTTAATAGTCTCCCGTTAAATTGGTTATGTTACCAAAAATGATAACAGTTTCCGTTTAAAGTCTGCTTTGGAGAGTTGTTCCCACTTTTGCAGAAATTTTTCATAATCGGCTTTTCGGGTCTCTCTCGTCTGATCAATAAGTTTAGCGATATCGCCTTTCCCCGTAGCAGGTAGGGACCGTGGTGCCACAGCGTCCGACGCTGATTGATGTGCATAATCGGTTAAAACCTGTAAAACGACATCGCCGTCGTGGATGTCGCCGAGGATTTCTTGCAAATCAACGATCACCGCGAGGAATTCAGCGAAACATTTATCGGCTGCCACCATCCCATCTTTAGAACATTCTTTAGGAAACTCATAAACGACACGAAAAAGTTCCATCGTATACCGGAGACGTTTAATTGAAATTCGCATATTATGAAGTTCTTCGCGCCGCGCTGCGTTCCAAATGAACGGTTCCCACGTGTAAACCTCTTCGACCTTCTGTGGAAGAATAATACGTGCGTTTTCGCGATAGCTGCGCAGCGGTTTAACGCCGGTGATTTTATGCGCTTTTGCCATTTTTAATTTCCTAAACAGAGCAATGCTAATGTCCTACATCGGGGTTACAAACCCCTCCTACGAAGAATGCCAAAAACTCGATCTCAAAACCGGTCTCTTCAAGTTTCGCAAAAAGCCTTAGCATCGGTTTTCGTGCTTCTTCGCGTTCCTGCTGTAGGTTTTCTATTAACTTTTCGATGTCTGCTTGTTCGGCTTCAGGTAAAGTGACTAATTCTTTTTCAAATCGGGTGATAAGGACATCCAAATCACGTACGGCTCCCAATGTTCGGGTTATCGATTTTACTTTTTTGTAGTGTTTATTAAACGCCTTCTCAGGAAAACAGTCAACGAAATTATCCATTGCGGCACGCAAACGACGCGAGGTGACGCGCATCTGATGGACGAATTCAATATCGCTACCCGCCTTGGCGCCTTCTTTATAGGACATCATTTGATGAAAGTAGTTAACAATGATCTGCCGCGCGCAAACTTCCAGCGTTTCATCGGGTGAGATATTCTTGATTTTCGGTGCTGTGGTTTCCATTGTCCTATGCTTCCGCTGATCCACTCAGGTCCCGCAGCACTTCCCCCATCCGTTTTTCTTCAACCAGAATCTTGAAAAGGCTACTTTTCGCTTCAGGACGGAGCCGAGGGAACCAGCGCGCGATGTCGGCTGAATGTGTTTTGGCGATGATATTTCGGAGGTTCGGAAAAGCGCGCCGTTGAATCAACCGAACAATCGTAGAAATAAACAGTTCATCGACATCATGTGTGGTTATAATTGTTTGCCCCTGCATTAAGATTTCGCACGTTGGCGGAGCAGATGATCTGTGAGGACAAGCGCCGCCATCGCCTCCACAATTGCAGGCGCGCGCACTAACACACACGGATCGTGTCGTCCGCTTGCCTCTAACGTTACCTCGTTTCCGTCTATATCAACCGTCTGTTGCGGCTTGCCGATCGTTGCTGTCGGTTTGAAAGCGACTTGGAAGACGATATCTTCGCCGTTTGAGATACCGCCTTGTGTGCCACCCGAATTGTTTGTGCGGGTCCGAATGCGCCCCGCCGCATCGCTTTTTTCGACATAAAAGGCATCGTTGTGTTCGGAACCCGTCAGCGTAATGCCGTCAAACCCCGATCCGATTTGGAAACCCATTGTCGCGGGCAGGGACATCATCGCTTTTGCCAAATCCGCTTTGAGTTTATCAAAAACTGGCTCGCCGAGTCCAACGGGGACGTTACGCGCAACAGATTCGATGATACCGCCAAGAGAATCTCGGTCCCGCCGCGCCTGATCAATGCGTTCCGCCATTTTTGGACTCACAATCCGGTCAGGACACCGCACAGGACTCTCTTCTATCTGTTCGAGTGTCACTGTGTCTGTATCCACTTCAGCTGAGAGTGTATGAATCTGTTTGACATAAGCGAGGGTCTCCGTTCCAGCGTTCTCGCGCAAGATTTGCTTCGCAATCGCCCCCGCAGCGACGCGACCGATGGTCTCCCGCGCACTCGCCCTACCACCGCCCTGCCAGTTTCGGATACCGTACTTCTGTTGATACGTGAAATCGGCGTGTGACGGACGATAAAGGTCTTTCAGATGGTCGTAGGCTGAAGGACGAGCATCCTTATTCCATACCAGCATGGAGATAGGCGTTCCGAGCGTCTTACCTTCAAAGACCCCAGAAAGTATTTCGACTTCATCACCTTCTTGACGCTGGGTCGTGAGACGGCTTTGCCCCGGCTTCCGCCGGTCAAGTTCAAATTGTATCGCGGATATATCTACGTCGATTTGCGGTGGGCAGCCATCAACGACAACGCCGACAGCACCACCGTGTGACTCGCCCCAAGTCGTAATCCGAAAAAGATGACCGAACGTATTCATTTTTAGTTACATAGGCACTTTGGAAGCGCGCCCTTTACTTTTAGAATTGTATATTTTAGACATCTTGTGATATACTATAGCAGATGCTGTCCTAAAATGCAACCAATTTAAGGGGATTTATGGTATCACTTTTTAAACGCTATATTGCCCTGATTCTAATTTTCATAGGAATTGTGTTCTTGTGGGATACACTCTTTGTGTATCCGCTCAAAATCTTCGTGGTGTTCATGCATGAAGTGAGTCACGGGCTCGCTGCAATCGTGACCGGCGGTAGGATCGTCGAAATTCAGGTTAACCCACAGCAGGGCGGGCATGCGCTGACACAAGGCGGTTCTCGGTTTTGGACGTTGACTGCAGGCTATCTCGGCAGCCTACTGTGGGGTGGGCTTATCCTGCTTCTGGCAGCGAGGACGCACCTTGATAAGGCGATTAGTGTGCTTATCGGTTTGGGCATGGTCGCGATCTCTATCGGGTTCGGTGAAAGCACATTTACCTACCTCTTCGGCATAGGCTTCGGGGTTGTATTGCTCGCTGTCGGGTTTTTTCTGCCAGAGGGTGTCAACGATTGGATCCTACGCGTCATCGGCGTAACAAGTTGCCTCTACGCGATTCTCGACATCAAGAGCGATATCCTTGACAGATCCCATCTGCGTTCAGATGCACGGATGCTCTCAGAAGTGACAGGCTTTCCAACGGAGTTCTGGGGTATACTCTGGATTCTCATCGCAATCGGTCTTACGCTATGGTTTCTTTATCTGGCAGGCAAAACTCCAATTGTCGAAGAAGAAACATCTGCTGAGGACGACCTCTGACCTTGCAACGCGCTATTAACCAAATGGGCTAAATTGTCCCGACGATATTCCACTAAAGTGGAGAAACCACACGCCGAGACCCAGTAGAAAAAGTGGAACACAGATAAGTACGATAAGGATGAAAAATCCCCATATCCACGAACCTTTGGATTTAGCAATCGTTGCCAGACGCGCAAGTAACATGCCGCCACATATCATAATGATAACGACGAGACCGAATACCGCCATTGTCAGCATTTTTGTTATTTTCTCCCAAGCGTGTAACTTGCAACCCTCGCTAATATGAGACACCCTTCAAAAAGTTCCATTACCCTACGCGCAACGCTGATCGGCATCATCCTCATACCATTTAATAGTTACTGGGTCCTACATCTCAGTTATATCTGGGATTCCAACCGCCCCACGAGTTTGGCGTTGCTGTTCAATGTGTTGTTTACCTTGCTTGTGCTTATGGGTGTCGGTGCGATACTCAGGCGTTTGCGCCCGGCATTGGCGTTCACGCAGAGCGAATTGCTAACGATCTATGCGATGCTGTGCCAAGCCTCTGTTTTCGCTGGACGCGATATGTTACAAGTTTTAGTGCCATTGATGGGCAACGGCTTTTGGTACGCCACAACCGAAAATGAATGGGCACAACTCTTTCATCAGCATCTCCCCGAATGGCTTGTCGTCGGAAAGCAAGAGGTATTACGTGGTTTCTATGAAGGTGAATCCACGTTCTATCTTCAGACCCACGTCCAAACATGGCTGCTGCCGACGCTGATTTGGGTCGGTTTCTGCCTCGTCATCGGTGTAACAATGCTCTGCCTCAATGTGCTTTTACGCAAACAGTGGCAGGAGCACGAGCGGCTTACCTACCCAATTGCGCAACTCCCTTATGAAATTACACGCGCAGCATTGAATGTAGGCAATCTCCGAACCGCGCCGCATCTGTTTTTTAATCGGCGGATGATGGCTGTCGGTCTAAGCATCGCTGCGATCCTAAACCTGCTCTATAGTTTACACCAGATTGACCCTGTTTTTCCAACAATTCCGCTCTATCGCGGGTTTCGACTTCCCGACAAACCGTGGAGCGCGATGAATAACCCCGGCTTCCGTATCAGTTTCTTCCCGTTTGCTATCGGCGTCGGTTTCCTAATACCGCTCGATTTAGGATTCTCTTGCTGGTTTTTTCATCTGTTTTGGCACTTTCAGAGGATCATCGGCGAGAGTTTCGGGTGGCGAGGGGCTATCGGATTTCCGAAAGAAATGGCACAAATTCGGGGGGTGTGGATGGCTCTGTTTCTCTGGACACTATGGATGGGACGCGCACACATCAAGGTCGTGCTGCAAACCGTTTTCAGTAGGGACGGGGTTACCCCGTCCCTACTACACGATGAAGGTGAAGCGTTGCGTTATAGGACAGCCGCGATAGGGACGATCATCGGATTTATCTTGATTCTGGCGTTCTGCATCAAGGCAGGGATGTCTCTCTGGTTTGCGTTCCTATTTTTCGCACTCTATTTCGCGATGTCGGTAACAATCACGCGTATCCGTGCCGAACTCGGGCCGCCCGCACACGACCTTTACAACGCCGGGCCCGATCTGCTCCTAACAGACGCACTCGGCACACGCCGCATCGGCAACCGGAACCTCTCGGTCATGTCGCTCTTCTTTTGGCTAAACCATCTCTCTTACCGCGCACACCCGATGCCGCATCAGTTGGAGGGGTTGAAACTCGCACATCAAACCCGTTTCAATCCGTCCCAATTGCTCTGGGTATTAGCGATCGCTATTTTCGTAGGGGCTCTCTCCGCTGCGTGGGGACATCTGCATCTCTCCTACCAAGTCGGTTTAGAGCAGGCGCGTTCGTGGTATGCCCGCGCCGCTTTCAACAGACTTGCCGGATGGCTCTATAACCCCAGTGAAACGAGCGTCAGCGGTATGCTCTATACCACTGGTGGATTCGCTTTTGCTGTGAGTCTCCTGCTCTTACGATGGCGGTTCATTCAGTGGCCCCTACACCCGGTCGGGTATGTTGTCTCAAGTTGGTGGACGTTTACCGGGCTTTGGTTTCCACTCTTAATTAGTTGGACGGTCAAACGAATTTTACTCTCAACAGGGGGGGGGCGCTTATATCGCCGTTCAATTCCATTTTTCATCGGGTTGGTTATCGGGGATGTGATCGTCGCATCCATAATAAGCATTCTGGGGTTGATTTTTGATTTTCGCGTTGTCTATTTGAGTTGGTAACACTGCCTTCTAACGACGTGTGGAAAATCACTTGACTACTAAAATACTTTGATGCTAAACTATTCATAGGAGACTGAAACTCTAATTTTTAATACACCTCAAAAACATGTCATCCGTAGGAGTCGCTTTCATGAAAAGGCACCATATTGTTGGTATTATCGCTGGGATATGTGGGATAGGTCTCACAGTACGCGATGCCCTTTCGGCAGATATCATCGAGGCACTCATAACGTTTAACCTGTTCTCTGTTATAACCATCTCAACCTTTTTTAAGGATAGCTTGCCACGGAGATGGTCCCACGAGATATTACCGTTCTGGATGTGTGTTATCGTAGTCTGCCTCACGTTGTTTGAACTGGTTGTTTATCTTCTCTAAAGCAGCAAAACCACTGTCATTTAGAATATAAAATGGACACAGCAGACCAATTACTCAGTGTGAATATCGGCGGAATCCGGATGCGGAACCCCGTCATGACGGCATCCGGCACATTCGGCTACGGCTCCGAATACGCCGATTTCGTGGATCTGAACCGACTCGGCGCGGTGGTCGTTAAAGGCGTTACGAGTGTACCGTGGCCCGGCAATCCGATGCAGCGCATCATGGAAACGCCCTCCGGTATGCTCAATGCGATTGGGCTACAGAATGTCGGCGTAGACGGCTTTATTTCGGAGAAACTTCCATACTTACGCGATTTTGATGTACCGGTAATCGTTAACGTCTGCGGCAAAACCGTTGAAGAATACTTGACGGTCATTGAGAAGTTAAATACAGCAGACGGTGTCGCTGGTGTAGAACTCAATATCTCCTGCCCAAATCTGGATTGCGGCGGTATGAGTTTCGGGGTTGACGCAACGTTGGCGCATCAACTTGTCAAAGAAGTCCGTTCAGAAACGCGTTTACCGCTACTGGTGAAACTATCCCCAAACGTCACTGATATTACCATCATCGCACGCGCCGTTGAAGATGCAGGTGCGAACGCACTTTCCGCTATCAATACGCTTCTCGGTATGGCGATAAATGCAGAAACGCGGAAACCTGAACTCGCAAACGTTACAGGCGGTCTCTCTGGTCCTGCAATAAAGCCTGTGGCACTGCGATTGGTCTGGGAGGTTTACAAAAGCGTTTCCATTCCAATCGTCGGGATGGGCGGCATTATGACTGCAACAGATGCTATCGAATTTTTCATCGCCGGAGCATCCGCTATAGCAGTTGGGACAGTAAACTTCATCAATCCACAAGCGTCAATGGAAGTCGTAAAAGGCATACATACCTATCTCAAAAACGCAAATATGAGATCAATGAAAGAACTGATTGGAAGTTTGCGAGTCGATTCATAATTACCGATGAAAAAAATTGATATTTCTTGAAAATCTGGGTTATAATTAGATCATGGCACAGTATTACGACAATGCATCGAAATATATGATGCTGGAATACTCACAGGAATTCGCAGAATTCATAGTGGGACGTTCAGACGTTACAGTTCTGGAGAAACTCGAAACTGAGGAACCGACTCTTAAAACGCACCAAAGTGATAGTCCGTTGAAAGTGCAGCTCGGCAATGAAACAGTGATACTTCATACCGAAGTGCAGGCAGATACCAGCAGGAAACCGATGTGGTCCCGTATCGCCGGATATAATGGCTTCCTTGTGAATTTACATGAGTTACCTGTCTACTCCAATGTCCTCTATCTGCACCCCAAGGCAGGCCGAGACGATAAAGGCTATTATGCTTACAAGGGACACGGCTATGAATATACACTGCGCTACAAAGTGGTCAGGTTGATTGAGATAGATGGACAATCCGTTTTGGAAATGCAGGCACCTGGGCTATTGCCTTTCACACCGCTGATGAAATCTCCAGAAGGGATGGAGCCAAATCGCTGGTTGGAAAAATGCGTTGACGTAACACTGTCAGCGATCACAGACCAGCATACACGGGATACCTTATTGGCAGCATTAGGTGTTTTTAGCGGTTTGGTTTACGAACCACAATTCATTAAACAACTTTTACCGGAGGGCATCATGCAAAAATCTCCTTTTTTCCAACAATATATCGAAGAAGCAAGAGAAGCCGCGAAACAGGAAGGTCTTGAACAAGGTCTTGAACAAGGTGAGAGAAGAGGCATGATCGAAAGCATCATCACATTGCTTGGGGTACAATTCAAGACTGATGCCGTTCATGCTTTAAAGCCAGCACTTGAATCTATAGACGATATGCAGGATCTCAAACAAGTGCTACTTACGGTGCCAGAATCTGACAGTCTCGAAGCGTTCATGCAATCTCTCAATAGGTAGAAATCTAAGCAATTAACGGATATGCTTACAAAATGTCCCAGGGGAGGAAAATGCGGCATCTGGTAACACTCGACGATTTGTCGAATTTTGAAATTGAACAGATTTTTCGGCTCGCAGCGGGCATGCAGTCGCAACAAGAGACATGGGCAGGAATCTGCCGAGGGAAATTGCTTGCAACGCTCTTCTATGAACCGAGCACACGCACCCGACTCTCATTTGAGAGTGCTATGGAACGCCTCAACGGGAGGACGCTCGGCTTTTCTGATCCGCGTGCAACCTCCACAGCTAAAGGCGAAACCCTCGCTGATACCGCACGGATGGTGACGAATTACGCCGACCTCATCGTCGTACGACATAACTGGGCGGGTTCGGCACGTGTCATTGCACACCACGCACATGTTCCAGTTATTAACGGTGGTGACGGCAGCCACACACATCCGACACAAGCACTCGCGGATCTCTATACGATTATGCGACGGAAATCACAGATACAAGGGTTAACGGTTGGTATCTGTGGGGATCTGCAGTTCGGGCGAGCAGCACACTCTTTTGCCCTTGCAGTCGCGCGATTCGGCGGAGATCTGATTCACATCGCACCGAAACCGCTACAGATGCCCCCTTGGGTACTCACTCAGCTTGAACAGTGCTATAGGCAGATACCTGTTGAAGTAGAAAGCGTTACAGAGGTGATTGATAAACTTGATGTTATCTACGTCAATCGGTTACAAGAGGAGCGCCTTCCACAGAACATGGATGCCGACGCTGTACGTGGAAGTTATCTGTTGAATGCAGCAGTCATGGAGCACGCTAAATCCGACGCGATGATTATGCATCCACTCCCCCGCGTCAACGAACTTGCTTATGAGTTAGACGACGACCCACGTGCCGCTTATTTTGAGCAGTCCGCGAACGCCGTCCCAGTTCGGATGGCACTGATCGCCAGTCTCATGGGGTTGGAACAACTCATCTTAACACAACCCCCAGAGCGAGACATCGCTGCTTCCACACGTACGTGTGAAAACGCAAATTGTGTCACTCATTATGAGACCTACCTAACTCCAGAGTGTGAAACGTTTAACGGTGATGCCAAATTAGAGGCTTGCGCGTATTGCGGAAACCTGCTTTCATAAAGCGACTACACCTAATCATACACTTTAGTGCAGCTATCATCATTTACTGGGGAGGTCCCGATAACTTCAAAATTAAATCTTCGCGACGTTCCCCGACCTTGAGTACAAACTTCTCCGACGTTGCGGAAAGCCCTTTATTTCTCTTTAGGGGGAGAATTGCCAAACACATCTGCCTTTTCAAGGATCGCCATCGCAGTCATCCGCAAGAGTATACTTTTAGGACTAACCGCATACCATTTCCCGTCTGTGAAGGTCGTGACGGCGTAATCTCTTTCGCCAGCATCAGAGGCTTCAGAAAAGAAATCGTCGGGTAACCAATTTTCGTAGGTGATAGGTTCGCCGTTATCCCACTGCCACTGTCCTTCTTTTTCCGCATCGCTAAGCCCGATCCAATAGAACTCATGTCCAAAAACCGCTGAGAGCCACGCCTGCTCCTCAGCATCATTAATCGCGACGAGATGCGCTTTTTCTTCTGTCGCTTGGGCAATAGCAGCGTCGCGAGACTCACACGGAATCTTTTTATACGCATGTCCATTTCTGGGATTGACGATCCAAACCGTTTCAAACGCTGGGATTGATATGGGTTTGGGGGGCGGTGGCGTAGCGGACGGATTGAATGGCATTCTCGGAGGTGGTGGTTTGGGGGCAATCGGTTCGCTGTCAAAAGTGAAAGTGAGTCCATCAAGTCGGTCCCCCGGCTTAAGAAGCACAGGTCCAGCCGTCGCCTCAAGTTCTTGGGACTCCACCGAAAATGTGTAGTTTGCTGTGTCATCTTTCTCGTCTAAATAAAAGAGAAAGTAGCCATCAGCATCTGTTCGGGGTTTTCCGCCTGAACTGCCATGGCCCTGCCCATCTTCACGAGTGTAATTGAAACCGAGACGGAGCCGAGCGTTGCGGAGCGGTGTCCCGTCTTTGAAAAGGACGCGCCCCCGAATCCGCATCCGAGGTTGCACAATGACTTTCACGTTTTTAATATCGGATCCCGGTTCAACACTAAACGCGATCCGACTAAAGTCATTACGCGGATAGAAGGTGATACCGCGGATGTCAATAGATAAAACCTCAAAGTCGGGTTCAAAATCATCCGTTTCCATCTCTGTAACGACGCTCGTGTGTATCGCAGCGAAATCCTTTTCTGCTATAGCCTTCGCAATTTTTGTCTCGAGATCCTTTGGAAATAGGGCATCCACATTGCGAGGGAGGGCACTGAAGTACGACATCCTTGCAGCAATACCTGTAATGGAAAACCGCCCGTCTGCATCTGTGCGTGCGCGTCGCGTAGTTGGATAACTCATCGGAGAAAAGGCGGGGTGAAACCCGGGTCCGATAGCCATCGTGGGGCCAATCATAACGGGTAACTCGGCGACTGGATTCCCTTCTACATCGACAACGCTTCCAGAGAAAGTGCCTGTCTCCGCTTCCGCAGCAATACTGTGCGAACCTAAACCGATGAAAAGCAAAACAACTGTTATTAACAAGAACAAACCTTTTGTGTAGGATGAATGTTTCATCATTTTTCTCCTCTTGCGTAGCACATAAAACTTACTGCTTCACCGGCAAATTTTCTTTCTCAATCAGTGCCGTCCGAATTAGCGATATTCCGCCATGTCCGGGGCCAAAGTCCTCCCATTTCCCTGAAGGACCTATAATAACATAATCCTCTTCTCCGAGACTGGTATCACCGGGTTCTTGAAGTCCCCAGTTCGTGTACGTCAGAGGTTCACTGTTGTCCCATACCCATTGTCCCTCTTGCGCGATGTCGTTAAGTCCAATCCAACTCGGTTGGCCGCCAAAGACGGCTTGCAACCACTTCTGCTCCGCTGCGTCGTTGATGGTAACGAGGTACCCACCTTCTGCAGCGGCTTGCGCTTGAGCCTCCTCCCAATCCGCACACTGAATCCTTTTGTAAGCGTGACCATTTTCTGGACGGACTACCCATACGTCTTGTAGGCTACCACTCGCTACCGGGCGAGAACCTATTGTTGAGGCTGGCGCACTCCCAAAATCCCCGCGTCGCGGACGCAAAGGTGAGGCTGGCATATCGTCAAACGTGAAAACAACCTCCTGCGTTTGATATCCAGGTCTAAGGATAATGGGTTTTACGTTTACTGTTTGTCCTTGATATGTGACAGACAGCATGTAAACTGTTGGTCCCTCTAAATCCCTCTCCGCATAATACGTAAAGTACCCTTCGGCATCTGTATGAGCACTCCCGTCGCTGGAGGAATTTCCATATAAACTTACTGTTCGCAAGCGGCGTCTGACTTTTGTATTGACAATTGGGGTTCCATCTATGCGCTGCACCCTGCCGCGGATATGTGGCTGCCGCACTATAACTTCAATGTTTTCAATACGTCTCCCCGGACTCGTGGCAAACACAATTCCACGATCATGCATGCCACTCGGATAAAGAAATGATCCTCCGATTTGAACCTTTAAAATTCGGACATCGGATCTGTGGAATGGAAATAGCGACAATAGCACGGGACCATCAATAACGCTGGTGATACTGAAATGACCCGCTGCATCGCTTTCTGCATGAAATGGTGAGGTGTCTCCTGTCGCATTCTGTTCTCGAATTGGAAACCAAGCACCATTCCCATCTACAACAGGTGTAACGGCTATCTTGATCCCAGAAACCGGTTTCCCTGTTTCATCAAGAATACGACCAGAGGCAGATGGAAATAACTTTACATCAGATTTTCGATCCGTACCCTCGTTCCTACCCGTTGCATCGCGCCGCCCCAATTGGTTCTGCACATCCGGTTTTGACTCAAGGTTCAGTATAACACGGGCATCAATCAACTCAACTGTCATTTCCGACGCTGCATCGAAACTGTAAGGTTTCTGGAAACGCGATAGGTATTGATTATTGGCACCTAACATTATAAATACCAGTGCTACCGTGGAAGCAGCTATCGCCCACGGCACTAATGGTTTACCACTGGCGGGGACAGCAGGTTTCAAACGTGAGATCTCCCGCATGATGTGCTCCGTGAACCCTGGTGTGATTTGAAAATTGTCTAAAACCTCTCGAACCATCGGCGCCTCCTTCTTTAAACGCTGTTGCGCACGGCGGAGGCGACTCCTAATCGTATTTTCCGATACACCCAGAAACGCGCCAATCTCTACACTCGACATTTCACCGAAGTAATGCAGTGTGATGACGGTACGTTCACTCTCTTGGAGTGTCGCAAGCAATTTTTTGACAGCTTCGCGTCGGGTTTCTACGGCTGCTTGTTCGTTCTCTTCAATGACATATCCCGAATACGTCGCCTTTTCTAACTGCGCGCTGCTCGTCTCTTCAAGCGACTGGGTCCGTAGACGCTTTTTGCGCAGCCACGTGCTGCAGTGATTCGCAGCAATCACATAAAGCCAACTCGCAAAACTCTGTGGTTTTTTCAGCGTTGCCAATCCCTGATATGCCTTTAGGAATGTATCCTGTGTAATCTCCTCGGCGATGTGAAAATCTCCAACCTTACGCCACACAAGCGCGTGAACCGGCTTTTGGTACTTTTTCACAAGTTCACTGAAGGCAGTATCGTCGCCATCAAGAACACGGTGGATAAGTTCAACATCAATATTTTTCATAAATCACCTCCGATTGCCCTATAGTGACGCTTGTTAAGGGTAAAATCGGTGCATAATCTGAAAAAAATAAGAGCGGGTTTATATATTTATTCAGATGTTCCAGCAATAAAGTTTTCTTTTTCCAGAATCGCTTTCTCAATTAGACCCGCAACGGAGCTCCCTTGACGCACCATCTGCCACTTGCCTGTGCTTCCAATGAGGACAGTGTAGTGCTGATTCGCATCGCTGTTTTGACTATGGGCAGTGTCTTCAACAATCTTCTGTGGGGAACCCCAGTTGGTGTAAGTGAGGGGTTCGCTGTTATCCCAATATAAGTTCCCCTCTTCTGTCTTGTCAGTCAGTCCGATCCAATGACTTTCTCGGCTAAAGGCTTTTAAGTTCCATGCTCGCTCTCTTGAATCATTCAATAGGCTTTTTTGCCCGAAGACTTCAAGGAGCCAATGTTGTTCTGCTGCGTCATTGATGGTGACAAGGTGCGCGCCTTGCGCTGTTGCTTTCGCTTCTGCCGCCTCGCGGGTCTTGCAATGAATCACTTTGTAGGCGTGTCGGTTCTCAGGATTGATTGCCCACATCCCTTCACGTTCCCGCTGCCGCGCGGCTTCAGCACTTTGTGGATCGTAGGCGCGCGGCGGTATCACTACCTTTGGTTTGACTGGCGGTTCGATTGGGACTAACACTGCCGGTTTAAACACCGGTTTCACCACGGCTTTTGAAGGGGACTGTGCATTGGGATCATCGCTAAGTGTCAAGATGAGTCCATCAAGCCGCTGTCCATCTTCAAGTAAAATTTTCTCAGATTCTGCAAACTGTCCTTGATACGCTACAGTGACAGTGTAGAAAGCCGGTTCATTCACGTATTCAACAAAGTAACCCTCGGCATCAAGATTTCTTGGATGGCTGCTGCTTCCTGTGTGGCTACCATCTACCCTACGTTGGTTTATCTCAAATTGAACCTCAGCATTGCGAAGTGGAGTGCCGTCCGCTGACAAGACGCGCCCACGGATACGTATCCGAAGGCGGACAGTTATCTCCACATCTTTAACATCTGCCCCCGGCTCAATCGCTATAGGGAACGGCTCAATCGCTATAGGGAATCCAGGCCAATGGTGATATTGTTCACAGTAGAAGGTTACCCCCTCAATTTCAACGGCGCGAATTTCATACTCAGCCCTATGTACAGGCAATAACATCAAGTTCGTAACGGAAGATGGAGCAACGTCGGTCATTGAGAACGCTCCCGTTTCGTCTGTCTCGATGGATTGCGGCGGGAGGGCCACAGTGACACCAGAGACGGGTACTCCGGCTTCATCAACCACTCTGCCTGAGAGACTTGCTGCAATGCTCAGCGAGGAGGTTGAAAGCAAAAATATAACACTTCCGACGAAAATTAAAAGCGGAATGAGGTAAGCACGTTTCATTTTTAAACTCCCCCAGTAAAATATGCAAAGATAACTTACTCATCATCGGACTTTTCCGCAGCGGGTGCTTTGGAAACCAATCCATCTTTTTCAATAATTGCTTCTCGTGTCATTCGCCAGAAATGGCTTTCGGGGCCGATGGACTGCCATTCGCCATCTCTAAATGTAATCACAACATAGTCTTTCTCGGTCTCTGGTTGTCCGTCAGGGAAAACGGGTTGGGTTGCCCAGTTGGTGTAGGTAACAGGCTCACCGCTATCCCACTGCCATTCTCCCTCTTTTTCTACATCGGTCAGTCCAATCCATGTGGAGTGGCTCCGAAAGATTACCTGCAACCAGTGCTGTTCGTCTTCGTCGTTGATGGAGACGAGATGCGCGCCTTCTTCAACAGCCTTCTGTTGCGCATCGTGCCAGTCCCGACACTGAATTTTTTTGTAGGCGTGCCCATTTGCAGGGTTAATGACCCACACGCTTTTCGGCGGCTTTGGAACTTGCGGTAGCACAACCGCGCGGGTGACGACTCTCGGCGGGACCTCAACCTCTTCAACAACAACGTTTTCAGCACCAGCAGGGACTTTACCCTTTTCAATCGGATCACCGATACCTACTTTCTGATCCCTTGGTTGTTCGATATCAGGAGGGTTGCCGTCAAGTGTTATAACCAGATTCTCTGGTGCCACGCCGTCTTTGAGCAGAAAAGGACCCGCGCCTCCAGAGAGACCGTTTCTGTTATATTCAACAGAAAGTGTGTAAAATCCTGGCTCATCTCTATATTGGGTAAAGTAGCCATCAGCGTCGGTAAAGAACTCTGTACTGTGGCTGCCACCACTATTCGGGTTCGACTCATCTCGTTGTCGCATTCTGAGACGTCCATTGGCGTTGACAAGTGGAGTTCCATCTGCATAAACGATTCGCCCGCGGATTCGCAGCCGCGACTTAACAGTGATCTTCAGGTTTTCAAGCGTCACACCAGGTTTCAGGGCAAACGTGAGGCCTTTCATAAAATCAGGAACGTGCCTTTCGCTCTTGGTAAAAAAAGTGACTTTCCCGATTTGAATAGAGAGAATCTCCATATCTGGCTCAAGTCTGTCAAACCGCATCAATTCTTGCGGAATCTGCTCTCCTTGCCGAATTTTCTCAGGATCAAGCTTTTCAATTGCAGCCAATGCAGCACTCGAAACAGCGTTTAATTGGACAAGCCCGGGTTGGATGTTGATGGCAGTAAAGGTGCCATCTGGATCGGTTTTCACTCGACTCGTGGTCCGTGGCATGCCCGGACCTTCCATACCTTCGAGAGGCATCTGAAATTGGCGAAAACCGCCTGCTGGTTGTAAATGTCCATCGCGAAACCGCATCGGTTGAATCGCCAACATGAACCCCGCAACAGGGTTTCCTTCCGCGTCAACGACTTTGCCCGACAAGCCACTCGGGGGTTGTAACGCTGGATCTTCAGGATCTTGTGCCCCCGCAATGCATATGACGGTGAACAAAAGGGTCAATGCTAACACTGCGAGTTTTTGTGTAGTGTAGGTACGATCCATTTCTCTATCTCCTTGTGTGTTAATATGCTCAACGTTTTTCGACATCACCTTCTGGCGCAGGCGCGCCGATGATGAAATTCGCTTTTTCCAGAATCGCTCGCTCCGTCATACGGATAAGTGGGCTGCCCGGACGTGCCACCTGCCATTTTCCTGTCATTCCGACGAGGACAACGTAATTCGGGTTCGCATCGTTGCCTTGAGCGGATTTGGTGATTTCGGTAGCCTCCTGTGGCGAAATCCAGTTGGTATAGGTGATCGGCTCGCCATTGTCCCACTGTTGTTTCCCTTCTTTTGAACCAGCAGTCAGTCCAATCCAGAAGTTTTCTCGTTTTCCAAAGACTTCAAGGAGCCATTCTTGTTCGGCTTTGTCATTAATAGTAAGGAGGTGTGCACCTTGAGCGGCTGCTCGTTCCTCTGCCGCTTCACGGGTTTCGCAACGGATCATTTTGTAGGCGTGTCGATTGTCAGGGTTAATTGCCCACATGCCTTCGCGTTCGCGTTGTCGCGCCGCCTCAAAACGCGCCGGGTCATGGACAGGAACAGGAGGTGCAACTACGACCCGCTCCGGTTTGGGCGTTTCAGGTTCACCGCCAAGTTTCAAAACGAGTCCATCCATTCGCTGCCCTTCCTCAAGCAGAATCTCCTCGGATTCCACAGTTTGTCCCTGGTATGTTACGGTAACAGTGTAATAGGCAGCACCGTCATCCACGTAGTCCACAAAGTAACCATCGGCATCAAGCGTTCTTGTGCCCCCGCCACTGCCTCTACCTCTGCCATCTATATCGCGATGTTTGACCATAAGGTTAACGCGTGCATTGTGAAGCGGAGTGCCGTCCGCGGAAAGAACGCGCCCACGAATACGCATCCGAAGACGCACGGTTATCTCCACATCTTTAATAGCTGCCTCCGGTGCTATGGCGAAATTGAAGCCACCAAAATGCTGCTGGTGTTGATCGAGGTAGAAGGCTATCCCTTCAATCTCAACAGAGCGGATTTCATAATCTGAGTTGCGTTCAGGAAACAGTGTTAATCTGCTCACTGAAGGTGTAACAATATTCTTAATTGAAAACGCGCCTGTTGCGTCTGTCTCGCTGGGTTGTGCCGGTGGAAACGTGCCTTGAAATCGTTGGTGTTGAGGTGGAGGTACATTGCCTGCGAATGACGGAAGGGCTATGATGAGACCTTCAACAGGTTGCCCCGCCTCGTCAACAACTCTGCCTGAGAAACTTGCCGCTACGCTCGGCAGAGCCGTCGCAAGGACAAGCGCGACACTTCCAACGAAAACTACAAAGGCAGTGAAGTAGGATCGTTTCATTGTGAATCTCTCCTTTTGTGGGTTTGGATGAAAAGTTGGCGTGAATGTTTGTTAGTTATACAAATATTGTAATTAGTTATACAAATATTGTAACATGTATGTGGACTATTGACAACATTAATCATGAATCCTGCCAGAGTCATTCAATTGTCACGAATTACGCTTGTGGAACGGGTTTATAACCCCGATTCGCGCAGATAGCAGTGCCCTATTCTTGATAATCCACTCAGAAATAAGTTCAACATCAATATTTTTCATAAATCACCTCCGATTGCCCTATAGTGACGCTTGTTAAGGGTAAAATCGGTGCATAATGATAAAAAAATAAGAGAACGAAAGCTGAATGCCTCCGGACACAACTATTAATTCTGTTGACAAAATTCAC
Source organism: uncultured bacterium (assembly GCA_964593655.1). GTDB lineage: Bacteria > Poribacteria > WGA-4E > WGA-4E > WGA-3G > WGA-3G. Next base: position 23,622 of record CAZQIP010000190.1, read on the forward strand.
GGTGGATGCTAACATAGCATTTAAAGTCTACGAAAGTCCCGTTCGGGCTGCAGGCTGCTGCTTGCAAGCCATATTCTTTTGAGGAACTCGATGAAGATAACAAAATTGGAAACATTTCTGGTGCAACCGCGCTGGCTTTTCCTTAAAATCCATACAGATGAAGGGTTAGTAGGACTCGGTGAACCGATTTTAGAAGGACGTGCGAAAACGTGTGCCCAAGCCGTTGACGAACTTGCACCCTACCTCATCGGCGAAGATCCGAGACGTGTTGTCCACCACTGGCAGGCGATGTATCGCCATGCATTTTACCGCGGCGGTCCAATTCTCACAAGCGCACTGAGCGGCGTAGAACAGGCACTCTGGGATCTCGCAGGAAAATCGCTCGGTGTTCCTGTCTATCAACTCTTCGGTGGACCGACGCGCGACCGCATCAGACTCTACAAAGGCGGCGGCGATCCAGACGGTATCAAAGAGTGGATTGATAAAGGCTTTACCGCCTTTAAAACAGGTGTTGCAGGCGGTAGACCCGCGCGTATCATCGAAAACAAAGCTTTCATTGACAGAGCCGTAGATCACTTCGCAGCACTCCGTGAAGCCGCGGGTACCGAGGTTGATCTTGCAATTGATTTTCATGGGGCAGTCAGTCCACAAACCGCAAAAGTGTTGATTAAAGCCTTGGAACCCTACCAACCGATGTTCGTTGAGGAACCGATTCAGTGCCAAAATGTGGACACACTCGCCGAAATCGCACGAAGTACGCATCTCCCAATTGCGACAGGCGAACGGGTTTTCACGAAGTGGGGATTCCGGGAAATTCTTGAGAAACAGGCAGCGTCCATCCTCCAACCCGATCTCTGTCACGCCGGCGGTATCAATGAAGTGCGTATCATCGCAGGCATGGCGGAGGCTTACTACGGCGGTATCGCACCGCATAACCCGCTCGGTCCCATCTCCTTAGCGGCGTGTATACAGTTAGATGCCTCTATCCCGAACTTTGTGATGCAGGAACATACAACACTCGGTGAAGGGTATCTCAAGAACCCCTTCGTCTTCAAAGATGGATTCGTTGAACTACCGACCGGTCCCGGACTCGGCATAGAACTCGATGAGGACGCACTTGCAGATAAGATCGACCACGATTGGCAGAACCCAACATCCTATCACCCCGATGACGGCTCCGTCGTCGATTGGTAAAACATAGTTATCAGTCATCAGTTATCAGTTATCAGTCCGGTTTCTGATGTTTGATCATCTCTTTGTAATGGTCGTTACTCAATTGAAGCACTGACGGTTACCAAAAGATATTGGACAATCGGAACCCTCTTAACTGATGACTGGCAACTGAAAACTGAAAACTAATAAAACTATGAAATTTATCATGTTCACAAAACATCTGGAAGGCTTAGAAATTCCAGAGATTATCACCGCCTTACAATCGGTGGGCGTAAGTGGCGCGGATCTATGTGTCCGACCCGGCTACCCGGTAAACCCAGAAAATGCCACAGAAGCGTTACCTGCCGCCGCTAAGCAACTTGCGGATGCAGGTCTATCCATCCCCTTGATTACAACGCCGGGCGATTTTCTGGACCCGGCACAGCAAGAGACACGCCGTGTCTACGCCGCTGCAGGCGAAGCAGGTGTCGAAAATATCAAATTGGGATACTGGCATTGGCATGCCGAAGATGGCGGCTACTGGGCACAAGTCGATTTTATCCGATCGCAGTTGGAGGGGTTTGCAAAACTCTCCGAACAATACGGACCCCGGACATGCATCCATAATCATTCTGGGACTTCCATGGGGCTGAATTCGTGCGCGGTGATGAACCTTGTCAAAGGTTTCGACCCGCAACACGTCGGTGTCTTTGCCGATACTGGGCATCTCTCTATTGTCGGTGAACCGATCAACATGGCACTCGATATCGTCAAATCGCATCTCGCGGTTATAGCGTTTAAGGACTTGGCGCGTGCTCCCGGTGCACGTGGCGGCAGCGTTGTCCGAATGGGAAAAGGTTTCGTTGACTGGGAGACGACAGTGAATACATTACAGACCATCGGCTATTCAGGTCCCGTCAGTTTCCATAGCGAATACAGCGGAGAACCCGTAGACACCGTCATCGATCTCGCCCGTGTAGATGTCCGTTTCGTTAACAATCTGTTGGATAAATCCAGTTCGTAGTAGGGCAATTTATTGCCCGTCCAAGGAAAAGGTCTATTGGATAAATCCAGTTC
>CAZQIP010000191.1:0-1970 GCA_964593655.1 uncultured bacterium
TGTAAATCTCCCTTTTTTCTTCGCCATCCATGACAATTGGACAAACACAATATTGTTCATGGGAATTGTTGTCGAACCGATGTAGGCAGATTCCGTCAATGAATTATAAAGGACATTGCATAAGGAGAAGGACATGAAAAACTATCAAGTTGGTATCATGGGCATAGTGCTGTTATGTTTATTCGGATGTTTCGATATCGATGTTACAAGGAATATCATTCGTGATACATTAGGAGCTATTGAGGATCCGGACGTTTCAAGTGTTGCTTCGGCTAACACAAGATTTGGATTCAAGCTGCTCCAAGATCTGCGTGAACGAGATCCTGGGGGGAATATCTTTATTTCTCCGCTGAGTATTTCCATCGCATTGACTATGACTTACAATGGCGCAGCTGGCAAAACAGAAGGTGCTATGGCGGAAGTGTTAGAGATAGATGGGTTAGACTTATCCACGATTAATAACTCCAGCAGAGCATTGCGAAACAGTCTTGAAAACCCTGATCCCAAGGTTGAAATCTCGATTGCAAATTCGATCTGGTCCCGTCAGGGTGTGGACTTCAACCCTGAATTTTTAGAGCGAAATCGGGTATTTTTTGGAGCGGAGATTGCCTCGCTCGATTTTAGCGCACCGGAAGCGGCGGCAACCATCAACGAATGGGTTGATAGAAACACGAACGGCAAGATTGAGGAAATCGTTGACAGAATTGACCCACAAACATTGCTTTTCTTGATTAACGCTATCTATTTCAAGGGTAACTGGCAGGACGAATTTGATCCGTCTAGGACGCGGCCGGGCATTTTTTATTTATCGGATGGGAGCGAGAAGCAGGTACAGATGATGAGCCGAGTGGGAGAGTATCCATACTTCCGGGGCGAGAATTTTGAAGCGACCAGTTTACCGTATGGCGATGGGCGAGTAAGTATGTATGTTTTCCTACCCAACCGCGATTCCAATCTCAAGGAATTTTTGGAAGATCTAGATGAGGAACATTGGGAGGGTTGGATAACGCAGTTTCAGAATAGGCGGCATGAAATAATGCTCCCTCGTTTCAAACTAGAGTACGAAGCGAGGCTCAACGACACACTCGAAGCCCTAGGGATGGGCATTGCTTTCGGTGGCGGTGCTGATTTCAGTGGTATGGGTCCCAGCCTCTTTATTAGTGAGGTAAAGCATAAAACCTTCGTGGAAGTCAACGAAGAGGGAACCGAAGCTGCCGCTGTCACGGCTGTCGTGGGTGTTAAGTCTTTACCGCCAGACTTCCAAGTAGACCGCCCGTTCTTTCTTGCCATTTATGACGCTGAGACGGAGACGATACTATTCATGGGAACTGTCACAGAGCCGATGTAGTTAGCCCGTAATTCGATTACACAAGATGAGGGAAGACAAAATGATGCCTCACAGTTACTCAAGCTTGTGGGCAGACGGGGCCACCGGTTAATACAGCCCTGTTTTTTTAAGTACGTTCTAAAATCTGGTAGCGATGGAGCCGCTAAAATGAGAGATGACTGGACTCGTCTAATTCTTATCGGATATGTAGGTGTAGCGATGTTCTGTTTTCTCAGTTGTTCTGACAGTGATAACCTAACAGATGCCATCAACAGTGTCTCGGAAACGATTGAGGATCCAGATTTGGCAAGTGTTACTTCCGCTAACACAGAATTTGGCTTCAAGTTGCTTCAAGATTTGCGAAAGCGAAAACCCAATACAAATATCTTCATCTCGCCATTGAGCATTTCAATTGCACTGACCATGACCTTTAACGGCTCGGTTGGAGAAACGGCACGTGCTATGGCAGAAGTGCTGGAGATAGACATGTTGGACCGAAACGTAGTTAATCGCTCCAACATGAGATTACGAGAAAGCCTCAGCAGCCGCGGACCAAAGGTTGAAATTTCGATAGCGAACTCGATCTGGTCCCGTCAAGATGTCGAACTCAACCCCGACTTTCTAGAGCAAAATCAGCAGTTTT
>CAZQIP010000192.1:0-16534 GCA_964593655.1 uncultured bacterium
TTACACGAAATACAACCTTATTCCTACTAAATTGACACCTATGGTGCGGTTTCCTAACCACACCGGGCCTGGGTCTGAGACGGTTGTTGTTTCTAAAGTAGAATTGCCCTACTACGAACGGGGCTGCTTGTAGTAGGGCGATTTATCGCACGTTGGGAAATTACCCGATTAAATTCTTAATCTTCATGAGAGATGAACACAGGTCTCAAGCCTTGGACTCTTCATAGATGCACGCTTGATATGACTCACCTACATCGGAGGCATACCAACTCTGGCAATCCGAAAAAGTTTTTCGACAAGAGTCTTCGCACACACGTTGGCTTTCTGAAGCAAGGGCAAACGTTTGCGTGTATAATAGGTAATTAAGGGTTAAGTAATACCAATTTTGGGGGGCGAGCCCTCACCTGCGTAGCAGGTGAAGTTAAAAATTTGTTAAGTTGTTAAAAGTCAAGCTGATACGGTCCTCGCACAACGGAAACCGATGTTGTAGAAGCGGTAGTACAAAGACACTGCCGCAGCGTAGCTGCGGTCGGCGACGCGCACGAAAGTTGCTGCAGGACGGTACCAATTCCAGACACCGCCGCGCACCACGCGGCGGTAAATCCTAAATCCTGTATAGTTATCTAATAACCATTGAATACTGTTCGCACCCGACAACGGATTCTGACTCGGCGAGATCGCATAGAAACGCCAATTATACTCGTCCAAGCACCACTCCCAAACGTTACCACACATATCATACAGACCATACCCATTCGCAGCATACTTACCTACCGCTGTGGTGTCCTTAACATGATTATTGTAGTTCGCGCGGCTCGAATGTCTGCTGTTACCCCAGGGGTATTTCATACCTGCCAAACCGCCGCGCGCAGCCTTCTCCCACTCCGCTTCTGTCGGGAGACGCTTGCCTTTCCACGCCGAGTATGCCATTGCACCATACCAACTCACCCGAACGACAGGGTGGTTTTCATACCCGCCTCTCGCACGGTAGACACGACTCACGTATTCTATATGGCACCCCGCACGTTTATAGAGCGACCGCTCATCCGCATCCTCAGGGATATCCAACCACGGGATACTCTCAACGATATGCCTGCCTTTCGCATTCAGGAACTCGACATATTCGGTATGCTTGCCCTTCGCATTCAGGAACTCGGCATATTCCGCATTTGTTACTTCATAAGCATCCATATAAAACGCATCCACATACACGAAATGCTCCGGTTTTTCATTGGAATTTCCGCTATTGCTGCCCATACGGAACTCGCCAGCGGGGATCAGCTCCATCCCTTCATACGGATCCGCAGCCGGAGGCGTAGTAACACCCCTACCATCATCCGGAGACGTGGTCACACCACCACCTATCGTCTCAATGTTTTTCATTGGATAAACTCCTTACAGCACCGTAGGGGTTCGGTTTCCGAAACCCGATGCATGTTGATTTATGGTATCACTTTTCTAAGAAGTTCGTAAAAATGGTTCCGCTGCGAAAGCGTTCATCGTTGAGAATATTTTGGAAGAGTGGGATTGTAGTCTTTATGCCTTCAATCTCGAATTCAGAGAGTGCGCGTTTCAACCGAGCAATCGCTTCTTCCCGGTCCCTACCGGACGCAATGAGTTTCGCAATGAGTGAATCATAGTGCGACGGCACGGTATATCCCGTATAGATATATCCATCAACTCGGATACCGATACCACCGGGTGGATGGTACTTTGTGACAAGCCCTGGTGAAGGCATGAAGTTGTTCAACGGGTCCTCGGCGTTAATTCTACATTCAATGGCGTGCCCTTGGATTTCAATATCGGATTGGTTGTATCCCAACGGATCCCCCATTGCAAGCCGAATCTGTTCTTTAATCAGATCAATGCCGGTAATGCTCTCCGAGATAGTATGTTCCACCTGAATGCGCGTGTTCATCTCCAAAAAATAGAAATTCTCATCTTTATCAACAACAAACTCAATAGTCCCAGCGTTTGTGTAACCAATCGATTTTGCAGCTTTTGCAGCGGCTTTACAGATTTCCGAACGCAGTTTAGCCGGAATAGAGGCAGCGGGAGCTTCCTCAAGCAGTTTTTGCTGTTTACGTTGAATAGAGCATTCGCGTTCACCAAAGTGAACGACGTTGCCGTGCAAGTCCCCTAAAATCTGGACCTCAATATGCCGCGCCTCTTCAATCCATTTTTCAATGTAGACATCCCCGTTCCCAAAAGAGGCTTCGCCTTCTGCCTTTGCAGTGTGAAAAAGAGTTAGCAAGCTGGGGCGATTCTCAGCGATGCGGATACCGCGGCCCCCGCCACCAGCAACGGCTTTGATCCCAACAGGATAGCCAATCTTCTCTGCAAGCTGCGCGGCTTCGTCAGCGCTATCAACTGTCCCTTTTTTGCTGTTTTTGCGTTTGCCGCTTCGGCTGCCCGGGACAAGTTTTAAACCCGCTTTGGCTACGGTCTCGCGGGCCTGCACTTTATCCCCCATCGTTGCGATATTCGTGACAGAAGGTCCAATAAATTTTATTTCGTGTGCCTCACAAATCTCGGCAAACTGCGCGTCCTCAGAGAGAAAACCTGCTCCTGGGTGAATCGCGTTGACATTCGCGAAATCCGCAACTGCAATAATATTCGCGTATTTAAGGTAACTCTCTGCTGAAGGTGGGGGGCCGATGCAGTACGCCTCGTCAGCATATTTAACGTGCAGTGCGTCTTCATCCGCAGTCGAAAAAATAGCCACCGTCTTAATCCCCATGTCTTTGCAGGCTCGGATAATGCGAACAGCGATCTCACCGCGATTTGCTATTAGTATCTTTTTTATCATATTTTTTTATCTCGCAGGGGATCATGTCTACAATTGTTTCACTCGGAACAGAGGTTGGGAATATTCAACCGCCTCGCCATCTTCAGCAAGAATCTCTAAAATTTCGCAGTTAAACGGGGCTTCCACAGGGTTGTAAGTCTTCATGACTTCGAGCATGCCTACAGGTTCACCCGTGCTGACCGTATCCCCAACTTGCACAAAAGGCGACTCATCAGGTGCAGGCGCGCGATAGAAACGCGAAGGCATCGGCGCGCTGATGTAGACACTTTGGCCATCTCCATCAACCGCCACATCCACGTTTTCTGCAGGCAAATGGGGTGTCCCCACCACAACACCCGTTTCCGTTGACTGTGGGGCAGACGCGTGCGCATAGCCAACCGGGTTCCCCCGATATCTGGAAACTTGTACCTCGAATTCGTTGTCTCGAACGCGGACCTCCGTGAGATCCGCCCGGTCAAGCACCTCTGCTAACTGCTCAACGAGTTCAAGGACATCACTGTAGTCTTGGTCCCCAGATTGAGATTTATCCTTAGATCTGTTTTGGCGCATATCAGTTACCAGTTATCAGTTACCCAGTTACCAGTGTTTCAGTTTTCCAGTCTTTAATTTAACGGGTTACTGGCCACTGGTAACTGATAACTACTATATCCTTTCTACATATTTTCCCGTGCGCGTGTCAACTTTGATACGCGTTTCGTTTTGCACAAAAAGTGGAACGTTAACAACCCCACCTGTCTCAAGGGTCGCACGTTTGGAACCACCACTGACGGTATCCCCTCGCAATCCAGGATCGGTTTCAACGATTTGAAGCTCAACGAAGTTCGGAAGTTCAACCGAGAGCGGCACCTGGCCGTCCATTTTGACCGTGACAGTTTCGCCCTCTTTCAGAAACTTCAAGCTATCTTCAATCAGAGCCAGCGGAAGTGTATATTGTTCAAATGATTCGTTGTCCATAAACCACAGGACATCACCATCTCGGTACATATACTGCATCTTGTGATCCATGACCCGGACGGTTTCGACAGTCTCATTGGATCGGAACGTACGATCCAAAACTGCACCATCCGTGATACGTTTGATCTTTGTCCGCGCAAAGGCACTGCCCTTCCCCGGTTTCACATGTTGACAATCGACGATAGTGTAAATGGTGTCATTGAGTCGGATAACCAACCCGTTGCGTAAATCGTTAAGTGCTGCCATTTTCTCCTCAGTTTTAGAGTTGTCAGTTATCGGTTATCAGTTTCCAGATAGGAAGTTTCTGATGCATCAATATCCTTTGGTAACCGGTGCTACCTCATTTGAGCCACAACTGTTGTAAAAAGATGATTAGCAATCGCAACCCGACTGACAACTGATAACTATTAAAGCAAGGCGAGTGCTTTTTCTAATGCCTTGGCTCTATGACTAATCTGATTTTTGATTTCTTCACCCAATTCTGCGAAAGTCTGATCGTAACCGTCCGGCACGAACACTGGATCATAGCCAAACCCGCTCGCCCCTACCGGTGTGTGCCTGATGTGTCCCTCACAAACACCGAGAACGCCTTCAGGGGGCCTGTCACGGTGGACGACTGCAATCGCTGCGACAAAACAGGCACGCCGATCAGTGACACCTTCAAGGGCTTGAAGAAGCTTCGCGATCCGGATCGCATCTGTAGCGGCTTCACCTGCCCAGCGTTTAGAATGGATACCGGGCGCACCGTTGAGCGCGTCTACCTCTAAACCAGCATCATCAGCCAGGGTCAGATAACCTGTGTATGCTGCAATGACCGACGCTTTTTTAGCGGCATTCTCCATATATGTTTTGCCGTCTTCAACAACCTCTGGCGCATCAGGATAGGCGTCCAACGAAATCACCTCAAGGGAGCAGTTTCCAGTTACTGGACACTGGTTACTGGTTACTGGAAACTTCTTTAGCATTTCTGTGAGTTCGCGGACCTTGCCTTGGTTACGCGTCGCCAATACCAGCTTCATCTAAATCCTCCAACATCATCCGATTCTGTAATCGGATAAGTTGTTGTATACCACCAACAGCAAGATCCAACATCTGATTGTAATCCTCCCGCGAAAACGGGTTCTCCTCCGCTGTGCCTTGTATCTCTATAAACTTCCCACTCCCGGTCATAACAATATTCATATCAACATCTGCTGTTGAATCTTCCGTATAACAGAGATCCAACATTGCTTCACCGTTGACAAGCCCGACACTCGTTGCGGCGATGTTATCGGTAATAGGAAACGTTTTGATCCTTTCACTTTTGACAAGGTCCTGACAAGCATCCCAGAGCGCGATAAACGCACCTGTAATCGATGCGGTACGTGTGCCACCATCGGCTTGGATGACATCACAATCCACCCAGACAGTCCGCTCGCCTAAGGCGTGCAAGTCTACAGCCGCACGCAGAGAACGACCGATGAGACGTTGTATCTCTTGTGTTCTACCACTAACACCGCCACGCGTTATCTCGCGCTGCATCCGTTCGGAAGTCGAACGCGGTAACATGGAGTACTCGGCTGTTACCCAACCTTTCTTTTTGATCCGCTGGTCGCGCATGAACCGCGGCTGCTGATCAATAACGGAGGCTGTACATATAATCTGGGTGTCACCCGTTGCCACGAGAACTGAACCCTCTGCATGTTTGATATAGTGTCGTTTGATCGTAACCGGTCGTAACTCATCTGGCCGGCGGCCATCCTCTCTTACCATTTTTCTCCCCATTTACAAATTTTTCGGAGGCACGCCCCGCGTGACTTCCGCAAGCAGTGCTAATGCCTTTGTGTAACTTTTCCGTTCAAGATAGTGTTGTAGCATTTTGGGTGCTGTTGGGTCAAGTTCCTGATGGAGCACGTTGATTTGCGCCAATTGCTCCAGTATATCTTCCCCTCTCTCAATGCGTGAAAACATTGTCTCTAACGCTGCTTTGAGTTCCAAAAGACTATCAACTTGCATCCGAGTCCTCCATTTGCTGAACCGCTTTGCATGTCCGCAGCGAGACAGTCTTCGGCGGGGCATCATAGCCTTTCCACACATAAGGATCAACGCCAGAAACCGGGATAATGCAGCGCCGGTCAGCACTCGCTGGACGCTCACCTTCCCGAATTGACCAAGGTAACAGCGACCAAGCGTTACAGTAATGGCTCACTAAAACCCTGCGAAATGTATCGCCACGGTTTTTACGCGAGCGATGGAGCAGATACCCGTTAAAAAAAACTAAGGTCCCCGTTGTCACTTCAACCGGCACCTCACTTGTATCATCAAAACCGTAACTTTCCTCCGCAAAATCAAACTCATCTGGGTTTTCATGAGACCGCTGCGGATAGAGATACCCTTGGCGATGCGAACCGGGAAGAACCCATAAACACCCGTTTTCGACTGTCGCATCATCCATCGCAATCCAAGCCCCAATTAAGGAACGATCACGCGTCGGAATGTAGATTTCGTCCTGGTGCCACGCCTGCCCTTGAAAATTTGGCGGCTTCACAAAAAGCATCGACTGCATGCACTTGACACTGCCGTCCCAATAAGGCAGATGCGCAGCGGCGATTTGGCTCAAGATACCGCAGATTTTCGGGTGCTTGACATACTTCTCAATGATTGGACTGACAAAATGCGGTTGATGAATACAGAGGATACGGCTGATAACCTCAGCATCGCTAATATCGTCAGGGAGCGGTTTGAGATTGTCGCACGGATGACCGCCTTTCGCAATCGTGACAGTATCCTGCCGCAGCTCCTCTATTTCATCAAGCGAGAGCAGATCCGGGACAACAAGGTACCCGTTCTCCACAAAAAACTGGGTCTGCTCATCAGATACGATTTTCGGCACCTCGATCGGTGCGCTTGCTTCAAAATTCATATTTTTAATTATTGGGTTCCTTACCCATTTTATCGCTATCAGCCATCGGAAACCTTCAGCAAAAACGCGAGCGTTACAAAACACGGCTTTTCTTTCCTGACTGCTGATGGCTGACGGCTAATTGCTAAACGCGATTGGCAAGGAACATTTCTGTTACTGCCAACGCAAAAACTGCTAACATGAGATAGATCCATACATTTTGGTTCTTCTCAACATCCTCATGGAATTGCGCTACGAGCTCTGCAGTCGGTTTCTCCGCAACGGATTCGTCCGCAGCTCCTTTCAGCATACTTGTTAGTTCCTCTACATCACGTGCCGCAAGGTCGGATTCTGTGGGGTCAACATTGACGACAAAATAGGACGGGACTGCCCCAGAGCTATGCACTGAGTAGATGCCCGGCACCGCAGTGTCATCGTAAAAAACGCTACCCCGCGACGGAGCTTCAGGAGCATCTTCGTTCCGCTGCAAACGAGTTTCAACGTTGTTCGGATTAAACACAGCGATTTCCGTGCGCCGCGCAGCATCGCCATTCTCATCGTCCGAAATCTTCAGTTCAACGCTATCACCAACACGATAATTTGGCGCAGCGTCTATATCCTTAAGCGCGAGATACTTAATAGCCTCATGCAGAAACGGGAGATAAACCGCTCGAATCGGGAGATCGTTCCATTCTCTGTCTATTGTCGAGGTAAAACAGAGCACACGTCCTAAGGTCCCATAAGGTTTTTCAAAGAGCGCGGGACTCCCATCATCATAAGCCGCAATGACAGTGGCATCTTTTGTCGGTACCGCCTGAAAAATTCTGTAGAACCGAGCCTTACCGAAATCCCCGTGATTCGGCTCCTTGAACGGCACGAAAATCGGATGTTCGTATTTCACCGTGGCGAGGACACGGAATTGCTCGCGATCCAGCGCATCACCGACCGCTTGGACAAAGTCGCACGGCATTAATCCGGCCTCACCACCGAGTCGTTGTTTATAGCTATCGACACTTATATTATTGCCAACTGTCACAATCAAACCGCCACCAGCAGCGACATAAGCCTTCACACGCTCCGCTTCACCCGAAGATAATTCTGCTACATCCGCAAGGATCAGCACATCTACGCTTGCGAGTGTCGAGGCATTCGGGACCGAGACGGATTCAGTGAAATCAATTGGGACAGCATCACTCCCGGATGCCAATGCCTTCTTCATGAAGAAAGTTTCTACAGTTTGGTAACGGCCGCGCGTTCGCGGTTCTTCCCGGACAGCATGGACTTTAATCGACTGTAGGCTTTGCAAAGTAAAATATCGCTTGTTGTCAATATTGAGTGCATCTTCTGGCAGTTCAACCCAACCCGTATGTGTCGCCTCGTCTTGAAACTCAACTTTAAAAACAGCGTCCCCGAGGTCATCCGGCTCTATGTCAAGCTCAACACTGTCAATCACATTGCCATCTATGAAGAGACGTACCTGCAAATTCTCGACCGGTTCATCACCGAAATTGCGTACCCGCGCGACAAGCTGCGACGCTTTCTGTTCCTTGAGTACAACAGGTGGAACGCTGATCTCGGTAATCGCATAATTCTGTGGTTTTTCTGCACGAACATCAACAAAATGGATTTGAATATCGGGGCTGAGTTTATCCGTCTCAATGAAATTCTCCCATCCCCGCTTTTGCATATCCGCGATAAGATAGACCTGTTTCTCACCAATAGGGATAGGCTGTAGTATTTCATCCGCGGTTTGCATCGCGTCCAAGTAATCCGTATGATTGTTAGAGGTTTCTGCGTTATTCAAAGCAGTCCGGATGTGCGCAAATTCTGAGCCGAGCGGCGCAACGACACGGGCATTATCGGACGAAAGAATGAGACCAGCAGCATCGGAGGCATCAAGCCCATCAAGGATTTTGCCCACCTCTTTTTTAGCATTTTCAAAAACCCCTTCATACTGCATGCTGTAGGAGGTATCCAGAACAATAACAGCGTTCCGTTTGCCTCCTGTTTTCTGTATAATTTCAGGCGCGTCAGCGAAAAATGGACGCGCAAACGCCAATCCGAGCAACGCCAACATCAGAATACGCATGAGCAGCAGCAGCAACCGTTTCAGCTTGTGCCGACGCACGTTCGTCTGATGCGACATCTGGATGAAACGGACAGTACTGAAAACCAGGCGCCGCGCACGCTCCCGATTCAGCAAATGAAGGATAAGCGGGATGGACGCACCTATCGCACCGGCTATTGCAAAAGAGGCTGTTAAGAAAGTTAGACCAAAAGGCATTTTTTAAGTATTAAGTTTTTGTTCCGTTTTTAGCGTCTTGAGCTATCAGTCTTCGGTGGTCAGGTAAAAGAGATATGTGATAGTTCAAAAACCTCTTAACTGACAACTGACAACCATTTAGAGGACCCCTTGCCGCTTGGCGAGATAAGAAGCGAGGGCGAGATCAATCGGAGTTGCTGTTGTTATTATATTGTAATCAATATCCGCTTGCCGTAGTGCAAGCCTATAGGTATCAAGAAAGGCGTTGAAATTGCTTAAATAACTCTCCTGAATTGCTTGCGGGGTTGTGATAATCTCAGTGTCGTTTTCTGAATCGATAAATCGGATCAGTGCTTCTGAACTTCGCCCCGTCTCGAAATTGGCAAATTCAAGCTCCTGTTGTGCAAGAACGTGGAAGACGATGACTTCGTGCCCTTCATAGCGGAGATGTTCTAAGCCAGCGATGACCTCCTCATGATTTTCATCGTAAAGGTCCGAGATAAAGAGAACCAACCCGCGTTTGGTCAGGCGTTCCGCGATTTGATGCAGCGGTGTTCCCATCCGTGTGTTTTTTGTTGTCTCTAACGTCTCCAATGTGAGCAAAATCGAGTGTAAGTGTGATGTACTACTTCGCGCCGGCAGGTACTGCCGAAGCGCGTCATCAAAGTAGGCAAAACCGACTGCATCCCGCTGCTTCGCCATAAAATAGGCAAGCGACGCTATGAGGAAACTCGAATATCGCAACTTTGACAGGCTTGGTGTCCCCACACCGTCCCCCTCTGTGGCCGCATCGTTTGTCTGCTCATCATCCACAGGATGCGCCATAGATTCGCTGGTATCCAAGAGCAGGTAACAATTGAGATTCGTCTCCTCCTCAAACTGCTTAATATAGTACCTGTCAGTGCGGGCGTAGGCTTTCCAGTCTATATGTTTCGGGTCGTCCCCTGGCATATATTGTCGGTATTGTGAGAACTCAACACTAAACCCGTGATACGGGCTTTTATGTAGCCCTGAAATAAAACCTTCAACAACGAATTTCGCGATCAATTCAAGGTTTCCGATACGGGCAAGGATTGTTGGATCTAAGAATGTACGTCCGACTGTCGAATGTTGCTGCATCTGTTTTTAGTAGTTATCAGCTTTCAGGAGAATGGTTTTCAGTTATCGGTTATCAGTTGTCGGTTACAAGACAGGCTCGTTAAACGAAAACCTCTTAACTGAAAACTGAAAGATTTTTCGCAGAAAAATCGTACTGACAACTGATAACTATTTATTCCTTTCTCAAAATAAGAAGCGTGAGGTCGTCAAACTGATCCGCTTCTCCTTGGAATTCCATGACTGCGTTGTGAAGGTACTTGCGGATACCCTCGGCGTGTTCATCCTTGCACGCTTTTGATGCCTCTACAAGTCGATCTTCTTCGTAATAGTCGTCTTCAATGTTGACCGTTTCTGTGACACCGTCTGTATAATACACAATGACATCACCGCTGGCGAGTTGGACATGCTCCGCTTCATATTCGGCGATGCTTGAAACCATATCGTTCGGAAACATGCCGAGCGGAATACCACCAACATCCTCACCCAACCACTTGTAGGTGCCATCCTTTCTGATGAGTAGCGGTGGATTATGCCCCGCATTAAGTGTTGTGAGAACATCTGTTTCCGGGTTAAGATGGCTGTAAAAGAAGGTCGCATATTTTTCTTCTGTACCGCTGGCGTAAAGGAGCGAGTTCAGTATCATCGCCATCGTGGCGATTTCGGCGTACAAGGAAGACTGGTTAAGTGTCTCTTGTTTGGCACTTTCTGCACGCGACAATTCCGAGATAAGCCCCGCGCGGAGCGTTGCCATGAGCAGTGCCGCTTGCATCCCTTTGCCAGAAACGTCAGCAATTGCGAGCCCCCAATGGCCCGTAGGTAAAGGGATACAATCATAATAGTCGCCACCAACAGGACCACGCGGCTCATAATGTCCCGCCACTTCGTATCCGGGGATGTCTGGCAAGGTCTCAGGAATGAGATTCACTTGGATTTTACGCGCCTCTTCCATTTCTGCTTGCAACTGACGCGCTTCAAGTGCCTCCTGATGCAGCTGCGCATTCTCAATTGCAACTCCCCCCTGTTTCGCAAACGAATCAAGCAGAATTTCATCTTCATCCGTAAAGGAGGTAATTCTGCCACCGCGTTCCTCTTTGTCACCAACAACAAGGACCCCCAAAATATCACCATCACGCCCAGGAATAGGGACTGCCATCAAATTTTTGCCGCCAAAGAGGGTGTCGAATTCAGGCAAACAGTGCCCTGGTATCCCTTCTTTAACAACAGATTTCAACACTTCTACGGATGTCGCTTCTTCAGGTATAGGTGTGTCCTCACCATAAGAAATAACAAGTCCATTCGTGGTATCCGGCACCCTGCTATTTTCAAGCAAGTTCTCTGGAAAGGCATAGTGCATTTCAAGTGCCTGTTGCGCAGTGTCTGTGAGCATGAGCGCACCAGCGTTAGCGTCAAGCAGCGAAACGGCTTGCTGGACCACTTGTTCTGCAGCCGCCTCAGGTTGTAGCAGTTGACAGATTTGTGGCGCGCTTTCTGCAAGCATGAACAACCGAAACTTTTCGCTCTGGATGCCCTCCACCATCTGCGAATAGGCAATCGCTATCGAAATTTGGTGTGCCAAGGTTGTTAGCAACTCCATTTCCCACGCCTCTAACGCGTCCCGTGCCAAAAATTTGCCCAGACCAATCATTCCCAGAAATTCATCTTGAATTTTTAGCGGAATCCAAAGACGTATATCAATAGTTTCTGAAAGCTTGCTGCTCCGAGCGAAGAATTGTTTAAGGGATTCTGGGGGCGCAGCGCTCTCAATGAACGGATGCTTCAGTAAAGCCTCTAATTCATCTGCTTCAACAAGGATTGGCGCAAACGTCTCGTCAGGGGTCGATGCAACAACATCAAGGTTTTGACCCGTCGGATGGTAACGCAATATCGCACCCCGCCTGATCTGCAAAGTGCCGAGTGTGATGCGGAGATAGGTTTTGCTCGAATGATTGAAATTGCTGTGCCCGGA
Source organism: uncultured bacterium (assembly GCA_964593655.1). GTDB lineage: Bacteria > Poribacteria > WGA-4E > WGA-4E > WGA-3G > WGA-3G. The sequence continues at coordinate 11,972 of CAZQIP010000192.1, forward strand.
GATTAATGTTTGACCCAAATGCTCCAACTCAGATAGACTGAATATGAGCCGTTCCATCGTCTGTTCGGCGGTGCTTTGTGTTTTATGGGTTCGCAAACTATCTCCTAAAGGCTTACTCCGGTCTTTCATAGTGTTAAATCCAGCAATCGGTTTTTAATTTCTTATAAATGGTTTTCAGTTGTCAGCAAGAGAGGTGTTCTGAAACGCTTGCGTCTGTGCTGATGGTTTCCGATGGCTAATCGCTATTTTTATAGATTCGCAATAGCAGACTCTTCATCCGGGAAGATACCTGCGTATTTAGCAATCGCCATCATGCGAAAGGTGCGTTCTTGCGTAGCGGACAATCCACAGAAATTCAGGGTGCCTTCACGTTCGTCAAGCGCCTCTATAATTTCAATAAGTATGGATATACCGATGCTGTTAATGAGTGTTGTTTGTTCAAGGTTGATGACCAACAGGGTGTAACCATTCTGAATGAGCTCCTGTGCTTTCTCAGAGAGTTTTTCGCCGAGCGCATCATTCAAATACCCAGCTGTCTCGATTATCGCGTGTTCTTTTGACTCGCGAACTTGAATATCGAATTTGTTCAACAAACCGTTTACCTCCTTAAATACCTAACATGGGCTTGCGGACCACCCGTAAAAAAAGAAAGATTACATATTATAAAGGTTAAGTTTAGCAGCACATTTGAACTCTGATGCGTGGACTATCCGCTACCGGTTCAAAATTATGCTGCCAGCATAACCAAAACGACACACAGACCTATGAAGGAGTCTTCTTTTTTGTGAAGCTAACAGTTGTACCGTTAGGGCTGCTTTCTATAACCACCTCATCCATTAGAGCTCTAATAATCTGTAAACCTCTCCCGCGCTTACGCAAATCGGCGTGTAAAGTCGGGGTACCGAGTAAGCGCGTACCGTCTAATGTATCCGCAGTTATCCCAACCCCTCGGTCAGAGATCTTGACCTGCAACTTATCGTCTGTAACTAAGAACTGAATATGCACTTCCTTATCATCGCTTTGGCTATGTTCAGAAGCGTTAATACAGGTTTCAATGATTGCGAGTTGAATTTCCTCGACTGCTTCCTCGTTGAAGTCCTTCAATTCAGCAAGGGCAGAGCCAGTTTTTGCTGCGGCAAGTTCCATATCAGGATACATAGGTATCGTGAGGAGTACTTTGTGTTCATCTGACACGCTATTTTAACCTCCTTGCTATGGCTTGTAGTATATAGGAAACCTACAAAATTCGTCTAAATATATGCTTGTCGTCGATCCAATGACTGCGAAAAATTGAGATAAAGTTAAGTTATCTTACTATATTTTTTTAAATTATGCCAACATTTTTATTTATTTAGTTGTCAGTTGTCAGCAATCAGTTTCCGTTAGCCATCAGTCATCAGTAATACGCATCGTCTCATCAAAATATTTTTAGGCAGCAGATATCTTCGTCTCGTCAACAATCCTGCGGGCATCTGCTACACGATCGGATGCTTCTGATCGGTCCGGCTGATACGTCGCGAATTTCACCATATCACAATGCGCAAGTAATTGTTGCACACGCCCAACACACTGAGCACTTATCCGCGCACGGAGCATAGCGTGAAGCAGAGCCGTCGTCGTCAACGCTAACGCAGGAATTTGATACCGCGCACTAATGTATCCGCGGAGTACATTCGCAATTTGCGTATGATACGTTTCCATATCCCCACGCTTTAACAACTCGGAAGTTTCAATCGCCATCAATTGTTTATACGCGACCTCGTGCGGTAGCGGTGTGTCCACTGCTGCGCCTTCGGATACCGGTAAGGTTTGAGACTTCTTGCGGAGAAAGAACCACGCCGAAACAGTTATGAACCCGAGTAGGGCAGCGGCACCAATAAAATAAAGGAACAGTGCTTGCGGCACCTCCAGGGGTGGTTTGATATCGCGTAAACTTTGACCGTCCACTGCTCCCTGCATGAAAATTTGTGTAAGTACAGACATACTTTCTGCAAAAAGGTGTGATAACGCTAATCCACAAGTATTTCTCTCGCAATATTAGGTGCAATAACTATCGACTTCGGCGCAGTTGGGCACGCATACTGACAGATCCCACACCCTGTGCAGCCAGATTCAATCACCTCTACAATACCATCTGTCGTCAGGTGGATCGCATCCGCGCCAATAGGACACGTATCAATGCAGTACGTACAAGCCACATCCTTCGTACGAAGACAGGTTTCGCCGTTGAAAATTGCCAAACCTATTTTAATGTCTTCGGCATAAACGGGCTGCAAGGCACCACTTGGGCAAACGTACATACATGCCAATGAATCGCAGATAACGCACGGTTGTTCATCTGGGTCAATGTAAGGCGTGTGAGTGAGGTCAGACTGCACACGCTCTTCTAAAGCAAAAATCGCGTTTGCCGGGCAGTTTTTGACGCAGTTACCACACCGATGACACTTCTCCAAGAATTCCGCTTCGGGCAATGCCCCCGGAGGGCGCAAAAGATTACCCCTATTCGCAGCTTCAACAGGCACATGCTCACTGATCCTGTCATCCAGAAATTCGGCGACGGGTTGCATGAGTTGATTCAGTGCTTCCTTGAAAAAACCGCGCCGCCCTGTTTCACGCGCCATAATATGGTTATCCTTGAAAATCGTGAGGCGTTCTTGCCCCTAAATCACTATTCAGTAGATTTAGGAATCCGGTAACAACATCTGTGGCTTCCTTGCATGAGATGTTCCACTCGAACGACTTTTGCACCTAAGGATTGACGGAAAAGTGCCGTCTCAATCTCACAGACCTGCGGATACTCTTGCGCAATGACCGCGATAGGGCAGTTGTGTTCGATTAAAACGTAGTCATCCTCATTCTCGTCGAAGCGGGCCATATATCCCTCTTCGTCACGGATACGTGCCAGTTCCTTGACGCGCTCGCAGAGCGTTTTACCTTCAAGCCGGAGCTGATACGCCTCCAACTGTGCTTTCATGCGCCCACGGAAAACTTTGTTGATAAAACCGGGACCGTTGAATTTTGCTACCTCATGCATCAACCCAACAGCAAAATTAGCATAAGTCGTCGGAAAGAGACTGTTGGCTTGATCGGTTAATTGATAAACGTACGGTGGACGACCGCGGCCCTGCTTCTCTTGGTAGTGTTCAACCAAGCCCTCCGCTTCAAGGATAGCGAGGTGTTGTCGGACTCCCATCTGGCTGATATGCAAGGCATCGGTCAGTTGACCGACAGTCATGTTGGCACGCATTTTCAGCAGCTGCAGGATTCGCATGCGGGTTTCACTCATTTCGCAATTCACGTGATTTCCTCAATTATATAGGGTGAACTCTATCGGCTAATATCAATAATTTACATTCTTTTACAACTTTACAAAACATTATATCACAGGTGCATATCACAATTCAACATATTTTATAATTATCAGCCATCAGCCGCCAGTTACCAGTCATCATGCTTCGCAGTGAGAACAGTTAAGAGGGGGCTTCGGACAGTTGCGTTTACTGTCCAAGCAACAGGAAACCTCTTTAACTGAAAACTGGAAACCGGTAACTGGTAACGGGTCTGCCATTTTTCTTTTGTCTATATATCACTTCTATGATACAATTTTGCAAGAGGCACATGCAAACTCTCAATCAGAGTCAGAAGAACTAAGGAGAACGTCGAAAATGCAACACGAACTCACGACAGAACAAATTGATTTTTATCAGAAAAACGGATTTCTCGTCATTGAGAACTTCCTAAATGCTGACGAATTAGAAGAATGGCGGCGATGCACGGATGAATCTGTTGAAGAACGGCTCGGCACCTCCGTTGAACACATGACAAACCAGTTGGACCCGTCTAACTTTTACGCGCGGGTCTTTACGCAATGCCTCCGGTTGGCTGATTCACACCCGGGCATGCGAAAACTCGTACACGATCCAAAAATCGGAAAGATGGCAACGCTGCTCGCTGGTGTTGACGGGATGCGGATATGGCACGACCAAGCACTGATTAAGCCGCCGTCCGGGAACCCCACAGCATGGCACCTCGATGTCCCCTATTGGTCATTTGACTCACGGGACGCCGTTTCGTTTTGGGTCGCATTGGACGATGCCAGCCTCGCAAACGGTTGTATGTGGTATCTACCCGGCACCCATAAAACCGCCCGATTTGATAACGTCGGCATCGGTGAAAACATAGGCGCATTGTTTAATGTCTACCCGGAATGGAAAGAACTTGAACCGCAATCGGCACCCTGCCCCGCAGGCTCGATGGTATGGCATAACGGCTTGTGCGCACACGGTGCTGGCGCGAATATGACATTCGCCCATCGCCGAGCAATGACGTGTGGGTTCATGCCTGACGGATGCACATTCAACGGTAAGCGCAACATCCTGCCAGAGGACTATTTCAACGCACTCGAAATCGGTGACGTGCTTAATAATAATGTCCAGAACACACTCGTCTGGCATAAGGATTGGGAGACATAGGCATCAGTTAACAGTTTTCAGTTCGGTTTTTTCTACGAAAAAACCTTTCAGTTTTCAGAAAGAGAGTTTGGGATTACCAAAACCTCTTAAC
>CAZQIP010000193.1:0-27825 GCA_964593655.1 uncultured bacterium
CAGCAACGGATCCGGTATAGTCAAACCAGAATTTGGACAGACCGGTTAAGACCTTCCCCTTATCAGGGATGCCGTTCGGCAAAACGACATCAAAGGCGGATATCCGATCGGTGGATACGATCAAGAGTTCGTCTCCGAGGTCGTAGAGATCGCGTACCTTCCCGCTGTGAGCAGGGGTTAAATTGGTTAACTTTGTAGATGTTATAACGTTTTGAGACATATTTTTCTCCTTTAGTAGCCGTCAGCCACCAGCAGTTGGCTGTCAGTTTTATTCTTTCAATAGGTTTTGTAGGGCGATAGCAGTCTTATGTGTCGTATCAATTTGAAGCACCCTATTAATCTCTACTGCCGTGGATTGATCGTCGCCGAGATAGTAGTAACACGAAGCCTTTAAGGCATAAAGATCGGCTTTGGAGCGATAATCGTGCCGAAACAGGTATTGGGCATCGCCTTGGAGTGCGTTATCAATTGCCCGGATAGCAGACCTGAAATCGGTGGTATCTTTGTTCCGCAAGTAGAGGAGATTCGCAAGCCCAACCCAAGCATCTGCATTCGAGGCATCAAGTTGAACGGCGTTCTGGAACGCTTCCTGCGCTAAAGGCGGATTCAACGATAAACTGAGATGGCTCCACCCGACGCCATTATGTGCATCGGCAAGTGCTTCATCGAAGTTGATTGCACGCTCAAAACTGAGCAAAGCCTGCGGATAGTCACCTGATTCGTAGAAACGCCAGCCCTGCGCTGTATAATTGACCGCGCTTGGCGTATTTGGATCGGAATCACTGGAACAACCGTTCAGTATAGTCAGTACAGCAAGTATAGTAGCAATCAGCATCATCAAGTAGGGAACCATCAGTGCTGAAAAGGCGATGTAAAATGTAGTTTTGAACCGAACAGGACGCATAGCGTATTTTCCTATACAGCGCGCGTTTCAACTTCATCAAGAGACGCAGAACACATTCGGGGGTTACAAACCTCTCCCACAAGCAGAACAAATATTGTGCCTGTATTTTATTCGGATTTGAGTGTACTTAAAAGTGGACTTCGGAGTGCCACAGCAACTGCAATTGCATTTGCAATTATACCGAAACCGAAGATGAAAAGCAAGGTAATTGTGAGAGATACCCACGGAAAAGCGGGAAGATGCCCTTGAGAACCAAGAATTGCCACGAGTCCGGCGACAATTCCAATTAGCATTCCGACAGCGAGTAGGAAACAACTTTCGAGGAACAGCATCCGCGAGAGGAGCTGCCGTCGGAAACCGAAGGCGCGTAAAGTTGCCAATTCGCCGCGACGTTCAATGATATTTCTAAAAAGTATCAGTGCCAATCCAAAGGTACCGAGTAGCACACCTAAACCACCGAGGCTTTGGAAGGTAGAGATATAGGTGTTTTCAACGGCGCGGTAGCTTGCCAGCCGTGCCGATGCCGATGTAAGGTCAAAACCGTAATCGCCTAAGGTCTTCTCTAAGACCTGCGCGGTTTCTTCTTGCAGTTCAGGCGGCGTTTTGATGAGAAAAAACTGATATCCGCTTTGGCTTGGGAAGTATTTCGTGAAGTTAGACTCAGAGATAATCAGTTGGCTCTGGAAAAGACTGTTCTCAATTGTCTCAAGCTCCAGCCTGAGCGGTTTCCCGAATTCATCTTGAACGATAAAATCCTCATCGGGGTTGTGATGTAAAATCCAACGGAGCGACTTTGTATCGCCGATAGCGGGGGCTCTACCGCCTTCAGGTTGAACAACTCTTATTTGGCTCCAAGGGTATTCATCCAGCATGGTATCAGGTGCCCCCAAAATTTGCGGTTTCTGTGGTTGGTAGAGGTTAAGGCAACTGACATCTTCACCGGGAAGAACCCGGAACGGGAATATCTCTGATTCCCTGAGGAGTTCAGCGTTTTTCTCAGAAAAACCGAGTTCAAATCTACCCTCTGGTGTATTCAGGCTATGATGCAAAGGGAGCGCAGACTCAGCAACAAAAGCATATTCAGTTTTTGGCGGGGCATCGTGCCGATTCGCCCCCACTGCAACGATGATACAACACGCTAAACTGATCGTTTTAATGCTGGTTGTGCTTCGTCCCGGTTGGCGTGCCGCATTTTTGAGGGCAAACCGTATCCTATTCAACCGCTTTGGAACGCGCTGTGATTTTAACCATCGACCAAAAACGTCCCACCCGACACCGATAATGCTTAAAGTAAATATTAAAAAATCAATTATCGGGGCTTCTACCCAGATACCAAAGGTGTCAGAAACCCATTTATCAAACCAAATAAAGAAGGCAAATACGACGACTGCCAGGGCAATGACCACGTTCTTAACAATGGACGACAAGGTTGATGATTTCGTTTTTTGGGTTTGATGTTTGAGGGCTATCTCAGCAGAATCGGTTTCACCTGCAAGGAGTGCAGTCGTGGGTATTTGTCCCAATTGTTGAACGATGAGGCGGATAGAAACCATCACGACAGCCAACGCGATGAGGATACCGGTGATTAGACTCAATAAGTTAACGTGGAGTTCCATAAACGGTGTGCCAATAGCAGGCAGCCACCACGTTTGCAACCCGAATATCATGAGTTGCGCGTAGGCTACAGCGAACAGCCCCCCTAACAGACTACCGATACCAGCAACAGTTGCGCCCTCATAAAGGAAACGACGGCGGATTTTGGCAAGCGGATAACCAACAGCCTGTAGCAGACCGATCTCACGCGACCGCTGCTCTACACCGATACGGAAAAGCATCGCAACTAATAGGGCAACAGCGATAATAATAAAACCGCTCAGACTGCCAAACAGCATTCCGAAATCTGTGGCGCCGGTAGAAGCTTGAAGTCCATCTGCTTGTGGGGATAAGAATTGAAAGCCAATTTGTTCTGGTTGAATCTTTTTGAGGAATTCAGTTTCAAACAGCGTCCGTGTCGCCTGAATGTCTGTGTCCGATGTAGTTTCCAGACGAATCGTGGTGAGATCACCGAACCGGTTTTTCCAGAGTCGTTTGCCGATTTGCAACGGAATAAACGCTTTCGGTGTCGCGCCGTATTCATCCCAATATGTTTCGTCTTTGTCTCGCACCAAAGTGTAATCAATCGGGAAAGGAGATTCCCACTCGGACATATCATCGGTATCGTGTATACCCGGAAATTCAGGAATGATGTCTCTATTCGCGGTGATACCTTCGATCGGTAGAATGCCCTTGAGACGAAAAAGAGCTGTTTCAGTAATGTATGCTTCGTCCGTGCTGACGCTATAATAAGTAACCTCAATAATGTCGCCCACGCTGGCTCCGAGGTCTTCTGCAGCCCATCTGTTGAGGATAATTTCAGAATCACGTAAGCTTTTATGCAGTAATTCTAAGTCTTTATTTATTTTCTTAGCCTGCTCCCTATCTCTTTTTGTGCTTCTTAGTTTTCGTTTTTGTTTCTTTAGTTTATCTATTTCCAATGCTACCTGTCCAATTTTTTCTTTCCGCGCCTGTTCGTAGGCAAGGTGCTGTGCCTCCGTCGTGTGCATAGTGAGCAGTTTCGCGAACTCTCCTTCATCCGTCGGGAGTGCTACAATGGTAGAGTACGGTATGACTTTATTGTTAGCAGTAATTGTATTCGCGAGATAGGTGAGTGTCGGTAGCGTTGGAATACGGTTTTCAGTAGCAACCGTTAGCGCGGTTTCAGAGAGCAACGGTTTGAGGAGATACTGATGGCTCTGGAGATCGAAGTGGTTCTCGTGCGTCTTAATACGCAATCCGAGGGCATCAAGGGTTAAGGGCAGATCCTCCGCCGAAATCGCGTCTGTATCTGCAGTAAATACTGCATTCACCTTGTCCGCTTGCCCAAGTGCTTTTTGGAGAACAGGGAGTGCTATGAAAGCGTTGAACGGGAGACTTTGATGTGCTTGTAGGCTGAACCGTCCTGCGTTCTGGGTGGGAATTATATCGCTGATAACCAAGCGGAGGCTCTGAATGGCGTTGGCTGCATCCCGCTCACCGAGGAGGAATTCTGGATGGATGTCCGCGGCTTGAGCCACGTTTACCAGCACCGTATCACCGACTTGGACGTTCAGTTCGTTTCGGAGTGCTTCATTAATGACAATAGGGTTGAAGGATTGCTCAGGTGCTTTGTTGAGATTCGGTGCGGTATCCTCTTGCCAGAATGTGAAGAAATCGTCTGTTACACCGACGATGTTCACCTTTGATGCCCGTGTCTGTGTCTGTGGTGCGACGACTGTTCCATTTAGCAGAACTGCTGGCACTCTGTTTTCCCGCTGCAATAGGTCGGGTTGAAAAAAATGGTCTGCAAGGAGAACGTGTTGGATGGCACCGAGTCGCTCTGTAGTGAGACTTCGCAGGCTCCCGCGTACGGAATCACCGACAATCAACGCACCGGCAAGTACACCTGTAGCGACAGCGGTACAAAGTGCAACAATAACATGTATTTGCCAAAAGTGTTTAAGGGAATTCCAAGAGAATCTCGGCATAATCTTTCTTCGCGTCCGTTGCGCGTATTAGCCATCTCTTTCGATGGTGCAAGTCCCGTCCACCAATTGCAAATGCCGGTCAAAGCGCGAGGTGAGCGAGAGATTATGTGTCACCACAATCAATAGGGTCTTCTCAGCACGATGCAACTCAAAGAGCAGATTGGCAACGGTATCCGTCGTAGCCGTGTCCAGATTACCCGTCGGTTCATCACAGAGGAGGATGTCCGGTTGATTAATAAGGGCGCGCGCAATCGCGACGCGTTGCCGTTCGCCACCTGAAAGCTCAGCAGGTCGGTGCGATTGACGATCCGTGAGTCCGACCCGTTTGAGAAGCTGAACGGCACGCTCGGTCGTGTCAGTTTTCCGTTTGAAGGCAAGGGTCGGAATTAGCACATTCTCAAGCACGGAATATTGTGGAAGTAAGTGATGTTCCTGAAACACAAATCCGATCACGGAATTGCGGTACGCCGCGAGTTCAGGTTCAGAGAGGGTGAACGGATTTATATTGTTAATCTCCACAATTCCATTCGACGGTTCTTCTAAGGTACCGATGATGTGTAAGAGCGTACTCTTACCAGAACCAGAGGGCCCCGTGATAACGGCAGATGTACCGCCTGTGAGATTCAACGAAACGTTCCGCAGCACCTTGACGGCTCCGAAGTCTTTGAATAAGTGAGATATTTTAAGCGAAGATGTCGCAGCGCGAGGTTGTTGCATGGTTATTCTAATCTTTTGGAAAGTGAAGTTTGTAACACTGTCCCTATGGTGGACAGCATATTTGATCTGCAATAAAATCAGGGATAGGTATCGCACGGAGTTTCTCACCCGGGTTCGTTATGCAACAGACCGTTGTGAGTTGACCGCGTGCGACATCTTCTCCCTGACGCGTAAAGTGAAATTGATATGTGAGCGACTTTGTTCCCTTTTTGGAGACCCAGAGACGGATATCCACCTCATCTTCAAACCGAAGTGGACTGAGATATTCACATGAAGCCGCGAGTCGGGGCCATCCGATTTTATTTCCGTCCCACTCGGTTGCGACACTCGTACCTAAGCTCCGAAGAAATTCGTGTTCAGCGGATTCCATAAAGACAAAAAAACGTGTGAAATGGACGATCCCTGCCATATCGGTATCAGCGAACTCAATCTTACGTTTGGTTTGGTATTCGGTGTGCATGTTTCTTAATCGTCATCAATGATCATGCTTCGCAGTGAGCACAGTTATCAGTTAAAAGACACCTTGATTACTTCAGCCCCTCTTTAACTGATGACTGAAAACTGAAAACTGAAAACCGTTCCCTACATTTTTGGATAGTCTGGTACATTTTCGTAACGCTTCCACGTTTCAGCATAGATGCGCCAATGTCCATCAGTTGGATCTACCATCAAGTTCAGATTTTTGGTGCCGATATCGGAGTAAGCGGGGCGAGTACCACTTGCGGGGGTACCCATAAATTTCTGCACGAATGTAACGTCTGCTACTGCCCTGTCACCATTAATCTGCAAATTCGAGATGCCAACTTGGATGTCGGAGTATACGGTGTTCAATCTTTTCATCTTAGTTCGTAGTTGCTTCTTCGTAAGGTAGACCTCGGACTCTTCACCATCCCGTACGGTAACGCGAGTGATCAGGGCTTTATCTGAATAGGTAGACATATAGGTTTCCAGGTCCTTGCCTTCCCACGCTTCTTGCCATTTTCCAAGGATTTGTCTCACTTTGAGTTGTGTATCAATCGGCGCATTTCCATCAAAAGTGCCACCGGACTCTTCACCCGAGACCGTGTTAGTACTCACTTGTTCAGCCCGCTTGAGGGCAATAGCACCCGATATTTCACCGATCTGATCGTTAATGAGTTTCCACTTGCGTCTGAAGAACCCTTTTTTCTCAATAGTCAGTGTGCGATTGTGAGTTTCAATGATCTCCCCGCCATTCTGCAAGGTTACGCGAATGCCGTCAACAACATAACGGTTTTTCTGGGTTGGCACGGGGTTGTGAGTAGCATATTGGATTTCAACGATGTGGGTTTGCGACATCAACTGTGTCGCGTGCCGGAAACTTGAGGCGCGTTTTTTTCGCGCGGACTTATCCCACAAATCGGTATACGTTTGCACATTCTGCGCTTCCAATGCACTTTTCCAAGCGTTTACTAAGGGGCTTACAGGGCTATTGGCGTTATTGACAAGATTCGGTTGCGGTGTGAACTCCGGTGTCACGGTCGCGACTATGCCTTCACCGACGATTTCATCTTGTATAATTTTCCATCGTTGTTGGATAATGCCTTTCTTTTCAATAACGAGGTTACGCAACTGCTGTCTCGGCCCCTCTGGAAGGTGAGCCGTCACAGGAATCCCTTCAATTCGATAGCGATTCGGGAATCGTGGTTCTCGGTAGGGTTGGCTGCTCCCTTCAAGGTTAACTTCAAAGTTGACATTATCTGTTAGGAGTCTTGCCGTATTTTGATAGCCTCTATCGGGGCGCTGGCGTTCACTTTTTACCCAGAGAGATTCATACTTTTTGGCATCGCCGGATTCGAGAGCCGTTTTCCATTTCGCCAGAAAGGCGGTAGGCGTTTCACTCGAACTCATGAATATCACGAGGAATAGAACAAAAGCGATAACGATTGCCGCAATAGCGCCCCCCCATATAAGGTTCCGAGACATAATAGTTTTCTTAGGACTGTTTTGCCGGTTCTGTACGTCGTTCACAATCTAACCTCCCTCGTAGTTTAAAAGTCTGGCACATTCTCAAAAATCTTCCAGATCTCATGATGGATTTTCCAATCGTTTCCGACCTGATGCATCCAAACTTCGCGAATCCAAATATTATAGAGCGCGGTCGCATTCTCGTCAGCAGCAGGGGCGACTAACCGACTCATTTGTTGAACATTAATAATGCTTTCACTTTCGACATCGGTGTCGGTCTTAACATTCCGCCATGCGTGTGCGTTCATCTGACGAAGATCCGATTCCAGCTGCTGTCTGTCAATTTTACTTCGATCCTCTTTACTCTCATGAATCACGACTTTATCAACGACAATGTTGGGTTCATAATGGGCGAGATGGACATTAAGATTTTTGCTCTGCCACGCAGCTTCCCAATTACCGAGTGCAACTTTGCCAGCGGTTATCTGCTTCGTAGAGAGCGAGGTGCGCCCGGTCTTCGCCGGAGAAAGTGGCGGTTTGCTGTCCACATAAGCCCGCGATGCTTGTGCTTGCTGTTTAAGAAATTCCGCGTGTTTCGCAGCGACACCCTGCTGCCCCGCTTCCGCGAGTTTTTGGGTATAGATTTCAGCTTGTTCGCGTATCTGCTTTCTGAGGGACTCCGCTTCAGCAATAGCGGCGCGTTTTTGATATCCCTCCTCTTTCACCATCTTGTCGGCGATATCGATTTTGCGACGGAGTGCCGAAATCTCCTTGCCGTAGTTACGGATTTCAGTTTCTGCGCGCTTGCCGCGTGTCTGCATCTCCTCCAAAGTTTCAAAGAGCTCAGCAACCTGTTTTCCGTAGTCTTCTCGTGTAATGTTCAACTCACGGTTCTTTTTCTCAAGGTCCCGAATCTTCTGGTTCAATTGATCTTCCTCGCCGCGGGCCGCCTGCATTTCAGACTTGACGCGTGTGAGTTCCGCTTCCTGAGTGCTGAGTTTCTGGCGGAGTTCCGCCGCCCCTGCTTCTTTCTGCAGGATCGTAGCATTTAATTTCGAATTTTTGTTAACGTTGAGGGCATGCCTATGGGCGAGTCTGGCATCAGCAGCTGCTTGGTAGGCGAGACGGAGGGCATCGTTGCCTTTGTGCTCGGTGAGTGCTGTTTTTGCAGCTGCAAGGTTGGATGTAGCGGCTTGAAATGCATCAGGCGCCAGCGATGCAGCATCAACGTCCCGCGCTGCTGCGATGGCTGCTTCTGCGTCCGCGATCGCCGTGTCAACTACAGATGGCTCAATGTTTCCGAGTTTTCCACCACAACCTGCGAAAGCTACAGAGACGAGAAGCATCGCGACAATCAAAATCCTACGCAATGCGAAATTATGCTCTCGCTGTAAAACGATGAATCTTTTCATTTTCTAACTCCTTCTAATTCTTTTTATTTTTGCGTTCAGTTTAATTTTCGGTTCTTTGTCTACAATGTCCGGCGTGGTTACAAATCGCGCTTATTGCGTCTCGAAAGTCGGTTAATTTTCAGTTTATCGTAGTATTTTCTTCTATTCAAAGGCTGATAAAGCAAGTGTATGGGGTTGAGTCGTAGTGGTTTTCATCTGCAAGAGCGTATCCTTGATCGTAGATGCCCTTGTTTTTCCGACTCCATCAATTGCTTGGAGCTCACCAATAGCGGCTGTGTAAATTCTATTTAACGTTTTGAATTCGTGAACAATGTTCTCAACAATATTGAAAGGGATCCGAGGTACCTGGCTCAGCATTCGGTATCCGCGTGGTTCAAGGACTTCAAAGGTATTCCGAATATCTCGGGGATATCCCAAAGCCTCACTAATATTACTCTGGTTTGCGAGGCAGTTTGCATCAAGCCCTATAATTTTCTCAACCGCTTCGGATTCATCGCGCAAACGCTCACGATAGTAATCTTTAGTAATCAGAAGTCCACTATCAATTTCAGTCGTAAGCTCAGGGATGTGCTGTATGGATTCTGCCTGTGTACCTAATTCGATTCTATATAGGTTCAAGTCCTGCTCAGCACGGCGAACCCTTTCACACAGTTGGATAGCCGTGACGACATTTGCTAATGCAACATTCCCACTTAATTCTGCCCAATTCAGCAAAGTGACGGCATTTTGCATCGCCTTGACATACTGCGTCAGTGCGAGCATTGTCTGATTCGCGCCAGAGAGTAGAACGGGACGCTCCCGGAAGATGTAGTGTTGGTTTTTAAGATATAAGGTGAGCGTATTTCGACTCTGTGACACAGCAAGAACAATGTGTTCCGTCTGCTTAGCAAACTTATCTGCGGATCGGTGGCGGAGTCCGGTTTCGCGGGACGGGATAGATGGATCCACCCGTAGCGTCACATTGGCGCGAACGATCCGTTTCATATCCTCGGAAAGGATAATTGCCCCATCCATCTTTGATAATTCATACAAACGCGCAGGGGCATATTGGCAATTGATCCGAAAACCACCTTCTATTAAATCTAAGATTTCTGGTGTATCGCCAACGACAATGAGGCCGCCCGTCTTGCCTTGTATGATATAATCGATGCCTTCTCTCAGATGCGTTCCTGGTGATAGCAACCTCAAAGTTGCTAAGAGTTCGCGTGTTTTTTGATTCTCTGTCGAGATGTTTCGCACTGCAACCACCCCCAATTATTAGGATACCATGTTTAAACTACGATGTCAAGGTTGAATTGAGTTATCAACCCCCAGCCGTCGGCTGTCAGTCGCGAGGAAGTGTGCTTGCGACAACTGTTTATTGAAATGTCAACATGTTTTTGGATTTTGCGATAACTGAAAAGTGCCTGTCTCCAAATTTTGTTTGACTTCACGCGCAAATCGGTGTATAATGTATATCAATTCTTATTTCGCCGAGAATGCCCTATGTTCAGACGAAGGACTCTCGCCGAAGATTTTCGATACAACCCAAATAAGATTTACGCCGACACTTTCCTGAGCAGCACCGATGTTGCGTAAACCTTAGGTATATAAAAAGACAAAAAAGGAATTCGTGAAAATTCCGAGTTTTCACAATAAAATCATGCGATTAAGCTTAGTCAGTGCATTTTTGGCGACAGTTATTTCATGCAACAACGAACAATTGCCTAATGTAACGATAGAAACCGAAAAAGGCAACATTATAATAGAACTTTATCCTGAAGCTGCCCCCGCCACAGTCGCGAATTTTGCGCAGCTGATTGAAGGCGAATTTTACAATGGCGTGACTTTTCATCGCTATGTTCCGGGCTTTGTTATCCAAGGCGGGGACCGAGAAGGTACAGGTAGAGGCGGACCGGGGTGGACAATCCGAGGTGAATTTCAAGATGCTGACCTTCGGGACAAGATGCCGCCACATGATAAAGGTGTCATAGCGATGGCACGTACACAGGACCCCAACTCAGCGGGAAGCCAGTTTTACATCTGCCTCACCTCTGATCCGAGAAGCGTTGGACATTTAGATGGGAACTATACAACGTTCGGGAGGGTTATAGACGGGATGGATGTTGTCGAAACACTTCGCGAAGGGGATGTCATGACAAAAGTGACGATCGAAAACTACACGCCTGCACCCTAATTCTGCATCCTATAGACGCAAGTTCGACGCATTGCTTACTGCATCACACTTAGAGAAACAAGCGCGACAACAGACCTTTGTAGCGCAAGTTTTGGCTTGCAAGCTACGCCAAAAGGAAGGAAGAACACTATATGGAAGAATGGAAAAGTCTTGTTAGGGATACTGTCAACACACCGGAAAAACTCGCCGCCGCATTTGATGTTGACTTAGAGGAGATGCGGCGCATTCACAAAGAATTCCCGATCCGCATCAATCCTTATTATCTCAGTCTCATAGAAGAACCGGGGGACCCGATTTGGAAACAGGTCGTCCCTGACCCAAGAGAATTGATTAGCACAGGCGTAGAGGATCCGCTCCACGAGGAAGACGATAGTGAGGTGCCGAACGTCACGCATCGCTACCCAGACCGAGCACTCTTTTATGTTAACTATATGTGCCCCATCTACTGCCGTTTCTGTACTCGCAAACGGAAAGTCGGTGACCCGCACTCAATTTCTGAGGATAACGTCGAAAGAGGGCTCGCCTATATTCAGGCACACCCCGAAATCCGTGATGTTATCATCTCCGGTGGCGACCCCCTCATGCTGACGGATAAGAAAATTGATATGATCGTCGGTGGGTTACGAGCGATTGAACACTTGGAAATTATTCGGATCGGCTCGCGTGTTCCTGTGACACTTCCGCAACGCATCACACCTGAACTGTGTGCAATTTTGAAGCAGTATCACCCGTTTTATATCAATACGCATTTCAACCACCCGCGCGAAATCACACCGGAGACAGAGAAAGCGTGCGGCATGCTGGCAGATGCAGGCATACCGATGGGTAACCAGACGGTGCTCCTGAAAGGCGTGAACGACGATCCTGACGTGATGGTGGAGCTGATGAAAGGGCTGTTGCGTATCCGAGTTAAGCCGTACTATATCTATCAAGCGGATCTTATCGTTGGGACGGATCATTTCCGGACAGCAGTGAAGACAGGATTAGATATCGTTGCGGCGTTGCGTGGTCATATATCAGGACTCGGTGTACCGCATTATGTTGTTGATGCTCCGGGGGGTGGTGGAAAAATAGCGCTAATCCCCGACCCTGTTGTGGCTTTCGATGACGAGGAAATCCAACTCAGAAATTACGAAGGCAACGTCTACAGTTATCCGAGTACGCCGTTCTTTGATGAGGATTGGTAATGGAAGTTGAATATGACAAAACGGGGAATGTTATCCAGATTCTGCGGGACCCTCTACTTGCGGGTCCCTATTTTTTGTGCTGATTAAGGACATCCCAACCGCAGCAACGACAAATCCAACAACTGTACCCCACAAGCCAAATTCAAGTGTATTTGCACTTATCTCTATCCCATTTTTGTTTATAGTATTTAGCATACTAAAATAATTAATATAGTGTGAAAACAGAACCCCCAATCCAATGCCACTGCCAATGAAAATCGGGACCTTGGATTTCCAGAGAGTTTGTCGCCACAGCATGTAGAAGTTAATCCCAACGATCGTGACGGTTGCAATTAAAGCAATTGTAATAAGCGGATTCCATTTCGCAAGATCAAAACCTGAAAAGGAACTTCCAGCACCTATTCCCTCCCACGGTAGGAAGAAACAAACAAGCATACCAATCGCTGCAGCATGTGCGATAAACCATGCGTACCGTTCGTCGACAAACATTTCACCTCGCTCGTCTGTCTTTTCTGCTCTGGTTAAGAATACCCCAACACCGGCAACGACGAATCCAACAACTGTACCCCAAACACCAAATCTGAGAATGAGTTGAAGATTTTCAGTCTCCGCTATATACGACGTTTCAACCAATCTTGTATAAGTAAAGTATTCCGACCATAATGCTCCAAGTCCGATAATACTATTAATGAGAATTAACACCCTGGATTTCCGGGGTGTTCGTCGGATTATCATATAAAGACTTGAACAGATAATTAGTAGACACGCAACGAAAGCGATGGCAATAAGAGGGGTGTTATGGATGCCCATCAGTCCTGAGAAAGTTTCGCTAATCGGGCGCCTGTCTATTTTTATTTTCACCCACGGCAAGAAGAAACAGGTAAGCGCAATAATTCCGCCGAGGGGTGTGATAAATTGTGTGTATCGATTTGCTTGATGCGTGTTCATGATTTTTCTCTATTAGCGATGTTAATTGTCAGAATCAAGATTTTCAGGATTATAGATACCACTCAATTGAAAAATTCTATGCTATAGTATTGACAGATCGTATCCGAGATGCCTCTGAGGAAGCCGTATAGGCTCTGTTAAGTTCGCCAATAGTGTCCTAAATGTTTTTCACGCCTCGAAAACTTCCACCCGCTCATCTTTATTTTCCTCTTGATCAAGAACATCCCAACTGCAGAGCATCCCAAATGCAGCGATGACATATCCGAGAACTGTCAAATAGAAACCGAAATGAATAGAACGTTTAAGCGTTTCAGGAAACGGCTTTCCCAGGATTTTTGGGCTGTAAATTTCCAGAGCAGAAATATCCCAAGAATAGGCAAAAAGAATCCCAAGTCCGATACCGATACTCACAAGAACCACTTCCCTTAATCGTCTGAGATTTCCACTCACCCACGTGTAGAAACTACCGACAAGGACGATTAGGGTCGCGACGAAAACAAATATGATGAGAGGATCCTGATTCATAAGACTAAAACCTGTCTGCATCAAACTATGACCTGGAATAGAACTTAGCCCCTTCCAGGGCATGAACATGCCAAATAGTGCAATAATCCCACCAGCATGTACGATAAACCAGAGTCGTTTTACTTCTACAGAATCTTTAGGACGTGCCTTTTCCATTTCTGCTCTGATTAAGAAAGTCCCAAGCGCAGCGATTATAAGTCCAGCGACTGTGCCCCAAAAGCCTAACTCGAATGCGGAATTCGTATGATCCAAAATCCGGTTCATTCTGGTATGCTCCAATTGCTCGGCTAAAAGAATCGCGAATCCGATGCCGCTGCTCATAAGAACAGGGATTCTGGATTTCCAAGGCGTTCGTCGGATTACCATATAGAGGCCCACACCGACAATCATAACACTTGCTATGAAAACAGTAGGGTTAAACATGGAAAACTCAAAACCTGACTGAGTAAATTGAAAACTTGATCCGTCTCTATAATTATTTACCGTCGTGTCCCACGGGAGGAAGAAACAGGTAAGTGCGATAATTCCGCCGAGGGGTGTGATGAACTGGGTGTATCGGTTGACTTGATACGTGTTCATATTCTCTCCTAATCCGGAATGTTTCTGATCCAGCTCTTAGATGCCAAATGCGTGACGCGCTCAGTCTTAAGGGTTTCCCCTTGGGTATACCTATTTTCTGAATATATTATATCATATACACCCTATTATATCATATACACCCTGAGAAGTCACGCGAACCTTTCAATTACATTCAAACACTTCTTGTAGGAACGAGCTGTGCTCGCGACCCAGCAACACCATTCGAGGCAATTCAATTTTAATAAATTAAGCGAAATGCTGCGAAAATTTCTGCGAATTGTTATAAAACATAACATATACTAAGTGTTAACACCTACCAGAAATACAATTGAATGACCCTGAACACCCTCCTAAACCTGTTGACTTAATTGGTCACCTTTGATATACTGCTCCTAATGTCACAAGAAAGGATTCACGTATGGCAATAAAGAAATCACAACTCTATGCGTCGCTCTGGCAAAGCTGCGACGAACTCCGCGGCGGAATGGATGCATCACAATACAAAGACTATATCCTGACGCTCCTCTTCATGAAATACGTCTCCGATAAGGCTGCGAATGACCCTTACCCCGTAATTGAAGTGCCGGAAGGCGGCAGCTTCAAAGATATGGTGGAATTGAGAGGGGACAAAGAGATCGGCGATAAAATCAACAAAATTATCGGTAAACTCGCTGAGGCGAATGACCTCAGAGGTGTTATTGATCAGGCAGATTTCAACGATGATAGTAAACTCGGTAGAGGTCGCGAGATGCAGGACCGGCTTTCAAGGCTGGTCGCTATCTTTAACGACCTCGACTTAAGCGCGAACCGAGCGGAAGGCGATGACCTGTTAGGCGATGCCTACGAGTATCTCATGCAGCACTTCGCTACGGAATCCGGTAAAAGTAAGGGGCAGTTCTACACACCCGCCGAAGTCTCACGTATCATGGCACAGGTGATCGGTATCGGTCTAGAGACACTTCAAACCCAAACCATTTATGACCCTACCTGTGGCTCCGGTTCCCTCTTGCTGAGGGCTGCCGACGCGACTCCGAACGGTATCACCGTCTCTGGGCAGGAGAAGGATAACGCGACCTACGCGTTGGCGCGAATGAACATGATCCTCCACGGCAATGAGACGGCGCAACTCTGGCCCGGCAATACATTGACGGACCCGTATTTCAAGGACGCAGATACCCGGCTGAAAACTTTTGATTTCGCTGTTGCCAATCCGCCTTTCTCTGATAAGGCGTGGACAAACGGTCTTGATCCGGAAAACGACATTTATGGTCGTTTTGATGGATACGGTATCCCGCCCACCAAAAACGGGGATTACGCCTTTCTGCTACACTTCATTGCGTCCCTGAAAAGCACAGCAGGCAAGGGTGCGATCATCTTACCGCACGGTGTCCTGTTTCGTGGCAACAGGGAGGCGGACATCCGCAGGAATCTCATCCAACGCGGCTTCATCAAAGGAATTATTGGCTTACCTGCCAATCTGTTCTACGGCACCGGTATCCCCGCTTGTATTTTGGTGATTGACAAAGAGAACGCTCGTGTCCGTAAGGGGATATTTATGATAGACGCGAGCAAGGGGTTCCTCAAGGACGGCAACAAAAACCGGTTGCGTGCCCAAGATATTCATAAAATCGTCTCCGTTTTCAATGCCCAGACGGAATTACCCCGCTATTCCCGCATGGTGCCGGTGTCTGAAGTCGCCGACCCTGCGAATGATTATAACCTCAATATCCCGCGCTATATTGATGCCAGTGAACCGGAAGACTTGCACGACCTCGATGCACACCTCAATGGTGGGATTCCCGACAGAGATATTGACGCTCTTGACGATTATTGGAAGGTTTTTCCGACACTGCGTGACACTTTGTTCAAGGGTAACGGTAGACCCGGATACAGCGATCCCCTCGTAGAAGCGCATGAGGTGAGGACGACTATTCTCACCCATAGCGAATTTCAGTCTTACCAGCAGCGCGTTGATACTGTCTTTGAAGAATGGCGTGCGGCACACGAGGATTTTATGTCAAGTATTGGGAGCGACACGGATCCGAGAAATGCCATTCGGACGTTGTCGGAAGACCTGCTGAATCGGTTTGACGATTTGCCGCTGCTCGGTCGCTATGATGTTTATCAGCAGTTGATGGACTATTGGGATGAGACAATGCAGGATGATGTATATCTCATTGCAGCGGAGGGTTGGGTTGAGGCATCGAAACCGCGCGGTATCATCGAGGATAAGCAGAAGAAGATTAAGGAGGCCGCTGACCTCGTCATCAAAAAGAACAAATATAAGATGGATCTGATTCCGCCGGCGTTGATTGTTGCATGCTATTTTGCCGATGAACAAGACGCTATTGAGATGTTGCAGACCAAGCAAGCAACAGCGGAAAGCGAGTTAGCGGAATTCGCTGAGGAACACACCGGTGAGGACGGATTGCTCGCCGATACCATCAATGATAGCGGTAACATCACCGTCAGCAGTGTGAGAGCACGGCTCCAAGTACTCACACCCGATTTGACAACACTTCACGAGACCCAAGACGACAACGACGATGAACGCGATGCGCTTGAGCAGTGTCTCTCCTTACTTGATGCGAAATCGAAAGCCGAGAGAGCTGTGAAGGATGCCCAACTCGCGCTTGATGAACAGGTGCTGGCACGCTACGCCATGCTCACCGTAGCCGAAATCAAGGTGCTTGTGGTTGAAGATAAATGGTTCGCCAATATTCACGCAGCGATTGAGAGTGAAGTCCAGCGAGTAATTCAAGAACTGACCGGACGCGTCCAAGAAGTGGAAGAACGCTATGCGCAGCCATTGCCAGATCTAGCGCGCGATGTGGACACATTTGGTGTGAGGGTAGAGGCACATCTGCGGAAGATGGGGGTGGCATGGGATGAGTAATCAGCAAAGGTTTAGCGGTAAATGGCAAACAAAGCGGTTGGGAGAGATTTCGGATGTAAATCCGCAGAATTTCTCAAGCAACACGAATCCCAATTACACATTCAATTACATCACACTTGAGCAAGTTGATTCCGGTAAATTACTCGGTTATTCTGAAGAGGTTTTTCGGACTGCCCCTTCAAGGGCGCAACGTATACTTCGGAATGGCGACGTTCTTATGTCAACTGTTAGACCAAACCTTATGGCACATCTCTTTTTTCATGAACAAGTGCCGAATGCAGTTTGCTCAACGGGTTTTGCTGTCCTCCGGGCCAAACAGGACTTATCTGTTCCTTATTTTCTATTTTCCCAACTATTTAGCGCAGGTGTGAATGACCAGATTGACAAAATACTTTCAGGCTCAAATTACCCTGCTATCAATAGCCGAGACGTTAAATTAATTGAGATTCCCTGTCCTCCTCAAGTTTCCGAACAACGCGCCATCGCCGAGGCATTATCAGATGTGGATGGGTTGCTCAACGCGTTGGATGCACTCATCGCCAAAAAGCGAGCCATCAAGCAAGCCACGATGCAGCAACTGCTAATCGGCAAAACGCGCTTGCCGGGCTTCAGCAGGAAGTGGGAAATAGTACAAATGCGACAAATCGGTTCAATTTATGGTGGATTGTCTGGTAAAACCAAAATAGATTTTGAAGGTGGAAATGCGCGTTACGCGACGTTTCTGGGTGTATTAGAAAATGTCATTCTTAATATACGACACACCGAGCCTGTTCATGTTGGTCCAAGTGAGTCCCAAAACCATGTTATGAAAGGGGACTTACTATTCAACGCTTCATCTGAAACGCCGGGGGACCTTGCAATAGGAGCAGTCATGGGTGAACAATTAGATAATCTGTATCTAAACAGTTTTTGTTTTGGCTTCCGAATTCACGATAAAGATAAATATGTTCCCTTGTTCCTTGCTTATTTTTTCAGAGGAAATGTAGGGCGTGACATTATGAATGCTTTGGCACAAGGTGCCACGCGATACAATATGTCAAAGAGTCAATTTCTCGCTCTCGAACTCTTAATTCCGTCTCATGATGAACAAGAAGCAATCACCTCCGTCCTTTCTGACATAGATTCCGAAATTGCTGCATTGGAACATCATCGCGACAAAACGCGTGCCATCAAACAAGGTATGATGCAGCAACTTCTTACGGGGCGGGTGCGGTTGTCTGAATCGCGGATTTGCCCGGATTTATGGGATGACGCGGATTAGGAGCGTTTGGTGTTTGACGCGGTTTTTGTCTGGATCAGGATTTACAAATACTACAGACATAGCACTCCGCTGGAGTGCGTGGATTTGGAATATCGTTTTCTATAGACATAGCCCTCCGCTGGAGTGTAAGAGGGTATCCAAAAACCCAATCTGGAGAAACTTGAAATGACAGCAGAAGAAGCAAAACGGAGCAAAGACGATTATATACCAGCGACTCTTAGAATCCCTAATTTGGATTTCGATTCCGGATTGGAACATGTAGATTATAACATTGAAAGATTGTCAGAAATGCTGAATAACGAGGGAAAAGTCCATCGTTTTGAGGTGTTAAATTACATTGTGCCTATAATTACAAACGTTTGTAGATTAATAGATAAACCAGTACGCGGCTATGAAGACGATACCTTTTGTCTACAGACACGTCTTAAATCCTGTCACCAAGAGGGCATAGAAAATTTAAAAAGTGAATTGGAAAACATCAGAGAGAATGATATTTATCAGAAACTCAAACAGGCTCGAAATAAGACCGTTGCCCATACAAACACTTCATACCAAGGATATGGGGCTACTCAGATAGCGTTAGCAGAAGATGCAACATATTTAATTGAACGTGAGGATCGGTTAAAAAATTTGGTAGAGATCATAAAATCTCTGATACATGACGTTGAGATGTCAGTTAGGAAGAAAGAAGGCAAACCGCTAAACGTCGTTACATTCTCTTTCACTATACCAGCCGACAACTCCAAGTAGTGATTTGTCCATTTTGAATTTCAAAGTGTGTTAACCGTAGGGGCGAGGGCTCTCGCCTTACAACCAAAGTTACAAATGGGCATACTCTTAAAATCCGCGGCAATCCGTGTCATCTGCGGCAACCCGCGATTTAGACAACTAACATAGCATCGGAATCAATACTCAATAATTATGAACCCTATCCGTATTTTTATCAGCAGCGTACAAACGGAATTCGCACAGGAACGCGAAGCACTCAGCAACTATCTGCGCGGTGATCCATTGATGCGACGGTTCTTTGATGTCTTTCTGTTTGAGGATGTGCCAGCATCAGATCGGCGTCCCGATTCGCTGTATCTGGCCGAAGTCGAACAGTCCGATATCTACGTAGGGTTATTCGGCGACGACTACGACTCGGAGGATGCAGACGGCATATCACCGACAGAACGCGAATTTGATCAGGCAACCGCTAACGATGTCCATCGTCTGATTTTCGTGAAAGGCACAAACAACGACAATCGGCACCCAAAGATGCAGGCACTCATCCGTAAGGCACAAGCCGGACTTATCCGAAAACGATTCAATACCTCGGAAGAATTAGTACCAGCACTCTATACAGCGTTAGTTGAATACCTTGATAGAAAAGACCTCGTCCGTTCTGAACCTTTTGACACCGCTCCGTGTTTAAAAACTTCACTGGACGATCTCGACCCCGAGCAGATGCGTCGGTTTATCCGAATAGCACGCGGTGCAAGAGAATTCCCATTGCCTGAAGGCACCTCAACCAAAGAATTGCTGGGGCACCTGAATCTCTTAAACGATGGACGACCCACAAACGCGGCGGTGTTAGCATTTGGGAAGGCACCCCAGCAGTTTCTGATTTCCTCAGGGGTCAAGTGTGCCCACTTTCATGGAACAGAGGTCGCGAAACCGATTCCGTCCTATCAGGTCTACGAAGGCACAGCGTTTCAACTCATAGATCAGGCGGTCGATTTTGTGCTTAGCAAGATTGCCCTGTCCGTAGGAACACGGGCGGAGAGTACGCAAGCACCTGTTAGTTATGAGATTCCAAAAGAAGTCGTGAGGGAAGCGATCGTCAACGCAGTAGCACATCGGGACTATACCAGCAATGCCAGTGTCCAAGTGATGCTGTTCTCAGATCGGCTTGAGGTCTTGAATCCGGGCAGATTACCACCCCCGTTGACGCTGGAGCAACTCCGAGATACGCACCCATCGGTGCCCAATAACCGGTTGCTCGCTCGGTCTTTGTACCTCGCTCAATACATTGAGGAAATGGGAACAGGGACATTAGACATGATCCGTCGATGCAAGGATGCAGGCTTATCCGAACCCGAATTCACCGACAGCGGCGGATTCAAGATAACGATTTGGCGTGCCAAACCCACGGAGCAGATTAAGGTGCAGCCAGTGTCCCTCCACGGAGATCTTAAATCGAGAGTGCTAAACCTGCTTACCGATGGTCCAAGGTCGAGGTCCGAATTGTCCCAGCAATTAGGACATAAGGAAATCTCCGGTCAACTTAACAAAGTTGTCCGAGAACTCTTGACTGATAAGATGATTGAATACACACTGCCCGAAAAGCCTACAAGTCCACGGCAGCAATACCGATTGACAGATAACGGAAGAACTGAACTTGCTAATCTGAAATCACGGAAAGCAGATTAAACCGCAGCTCTGGCTGCAGCTCTGGCTGCAGCCAGAGTTATCCGCTCTCCGAGAATTGAAACTGACAACTATTACTATGAACACCGTCGGCGAAAGAGAAATACGTACACAGGAACGCGTCATAGCGTTTTTTAGGGATGCTCTGGGTTATACCTATCTCGGCAATTGGCAGGACAACTCAGAAGCAAACAGCAATATTCTTCCAGAGGACCTCGCTAATTGGCTGCGAAGGCAAGGCTACGACAACGATATTATCGCCAAGGCATTGGATCAACTGCAAAAAAGCGCAGCGGTCGGTGGGACGCGAGGACTTTATGAAGCGAACCGTGATGTCTACGAACGATTCCGCTACAGTGTGAATGTTCAACCCGATGTCGGTGAACACCGTGTCCCCGTCAAGCTGATTGACTGGGAGAACCCGCTCAACAACGATTTCGGTATCGCCGAAGAGGTAACTCTTGAAGGCGAACACACCAAGCGTCCCGATTTAGTGTTATACATCAACGGCATAGCCATCGGTGTGCTGGAGTTGAAGCGTACCATTGTTCCCATTTCCGAAGGCATCCGCCAGAACCTCAACAATCAGAACGAAGAATTTATCGGCTGGTTTTTCACGACTGTGCAGCTGGTGATGGTAGGCAGCGAAAGCCAAGGGTTGCGCTACAGCGTAATTAAGACACCGGAAAAATACTGGCTCCGGTGGAAAGAAACAGAGGCGCACCCAGCCGCGGGTTATAACCCATTGCTCCGGGAACTTAGCCAAATCTGTAATAAAGAACGACTGCTTGAGATCCTGCATGACTTCATCGTATTCGATGCGGGGACCAAGAAGATTTGCCGACACAATCAATTCTTCGGTGTGAAAGCCGCGCAAAAAAATATAAAACGCAGAGAGGGCGGCATTATCTGGCACACGCAAGGCAGCGGGAAAAGTCTGACGATGGTCTGGTTGGCGAAATGGATACGTGAAAATATCTCTGACGCACGTGTGCTAATTATCACTGACCGGATTGAACTTGACGAACAGATTAAGGCTGTTTTTAGCCGTACTGACGATAACGTCTACCACACGAGTAGCCGTGATGATCTGCTGCGAGTGCTTCGTGATTCCTCAGAACGACTCATCTGCTCTCTTATCCACAAATTCGGAAGCTCCGAAGAGACTGATGATTCGCATATTGAGGAATATGCTGACGAACTCCAGCGGAATCTGCCCACAGATTTTCGTGCCAACGGTGAATTCTTCGTCTTTGTTGATGAATGCCATCGGACACAGTCTGGCAAACTTCACAAGGCAATGAAAACACTCCTGCCGGATGCGGTGCTTATCGGCTTTACAGGGACACCGTTGCTGAAAAACGACAAGCAGCGGAGCATTGAAATCTTTGGACCCTACATCCACACCTATAAATATGATGCGGCGGTTCAAGATGAGGTCGTCTTAGACCTGCGGTATGAGGCACGCAATATTGACCAAGATATTACCTCACAGGAGAGAATTGATGAATTTTTTGAAAGTAAAACCCGCGGGTTAACTGACGCAGCGAAGGCGCAACTGAAACAACGGTGGGGTACACTCCTAAACGTGGAAAGTTCACGGGAACGGCTGAAAAAGATAGTTGCCGACATTGTTGTAGACATGGATACGCGCGATCGACTCAAGAGCGGACGTGGGAACGCGATGCTTGTCGCGAATAGTATCTATTCTGCTTGTAGGTTCTATGATCTATTTCAGGAAACACCGTTAAAGGGTAAATGTGCCGTTGTAACCTCCTATAGACCTACGGTAGCTTCTATCGCGACGGAAGAAACGGGTGAAGGGCTTACGGACAGGCAGCAGGAATACAACACTTATCGAAGCATGCTCGCAGCACACTTTGACGAACCTGAAGATACCGCCATGCATAAAGGGGATCAGTTTGAACAAGAGGTCAAGAAATTTTTCATTGAATCCCCTGAGAAAATGAAACTCCTCATCGTCGTTGATAAGCTCCTCACCGGCTTCGATGCTCCGCCTGCGACGTATCTCTATATTGATCAAAAGAGGCAGGATCACGGTTTGTTTCAGGCGATTTGCCGCGTCAATCGTCTCGACACCGAGGACAAGGAATACGGATATATTGTCGATTACAAAGACCTATTCCGTTCCCTGAAGCAGGCAATTACCGATTACACCGGCGAGGCGTTTGAAAACTACGATGCCGAAGATGTCGCCGGGTTATTGAAAGATAGACTTGAAAAAGGGAAGGAACGGTTAGACGATGCCCGCGAGAAAATTAAAGCGTTGTGCGAACGTGTCACACCGCCGCGCGATACCGCTGCCTACATACGTTATTTCTGTGGTGACGTGAGCGGGGATGTTAACCAACTCAAAGCCAATGAACAGAAACGCATAGACCTCTATCAGCTGACAGCGGCATTCGTGCGTGCCTATGCGAACCTCGCGAACGATATGAGTGCGGCAGGTTACAGCAGTGCCGAGACACGAGAGATTAAGACAGAGGTGACGCACTATGAAAACGTCCGTCAAGAAATCAAATTGGCGAGTGGTGATTATGTTGACCTGAAAGTGTATGAGCCGCATATGCGGCACCTGCTCGATACATATATTCGGGCGGAGGAGAGCGAGACGCTCTCAACATTCGACGATATACCACTCGTTCAGCTGCTTGTTGAAAATGGCATTGAAGCGGCGATTGAGCTGCTGCCTGAAGGGATACGTAGAGATGAGACAGCAGTCGCGGCAACAATAGAAAACAACATTCGGCGGCTCATCGTTGACAGGTCAGAAGTCAATCCGAGGTACTATGAAGAGATGTCGCGGTTGCTTGACGAACTGATTCAGCAACAGAGAGAGGGGGCGATGGATTATAGAGAATATCTGTCGGGGGTTACCAACCTCAGCAGCTCAATGATCGGTTCCGAAATGCAGCCCTACTATCCTGTGAGTATCAACACCGGGGCATTACGGGCACTTTTTGATAATATCGTAGAAGTCCCCGAAGAACACAGAGAGACGGTGGCGATTGCCCTGGATCGTGCTATCCGTGAGGCCAGGACAGACGATTGGAGAGGACATGTATTCAGGGAACGTCGGATCCGCAATGCGATTGCAAGGAGCATCTCCGATGAATTCAGCGATTATGATCTTGACGTTGATACTATTTTCCAGCTTGTAGAAAATCAGAATGATTATTAGCGTCGCGATTCGGAGAGTGCTTCTACAAGTATCAGTCCACAGGTTGTGTAAAGTACAACGAAACCCGACGTTTTATTGCAAATGAACACCAAAACTAACACCCATCATATTGAAGTGCAGGGGCTTTCCATAGAGGTTGTCCGTAAGGACATAAAGAATTTCTATATCGGGGTTCATCCACCAAATGGACGGATACGCGTGTCCGCGCCTCTGCGGCTTGATGATGATGCTATTCGGATAGCAATCATTTCACGTCTCGGATGGATTCGGCGGCAACAAGCAGCCTTTGAAAAGCAGGAGCGGCAATCCCAACGCGAATTTGTGACAGGTGAGAGCCACTATTTTCAGGGAAAACGCTACCGACTTGATATTCTCGAGCAAGACTGTCCACCGAAGGTCTGGCTGCCCAACAATACAAAGATCGCAATTAGTGTACGCCCCGGATCCAATCGAGACAAGCGGGAGGCAGTTCTCTATCGTTGGTATCGCCAGCATCTCCGCGCGCAGCTCCCACCGTTGCTTGAGAAATGGGAACCGAAATTGGGCGTGTCCGTTAATGAGGTGCGGATTAAGAAGATGAAAACGCTCTGGGGGTCTTGCAACGTTGATGCAAAACGTATCTGGCTAAATCTCGAACTCGCAAAGAAATCGAATTCGTGTTTGGTATATGTATTCGTCCACGAGATGGTACATCTTCTGGA
Source organism: uncultured bacterium (assembly GCA_964593655.1). Classification (GTDB taxonomy): domain Bacteria; phylum Poribacteria; class WGA-4E; order WGA-4E; family WGA-3G; genus WGA-3G. Next base: position 24,410 of record CAZQIP010000193.1, read on the forward strand.
GCGTACCCATAATGATCGGTTTCGTGAGTTGATGGACAAGTTTCTACCGCAATGGCGTACTTATAGGGACCAACTCAACCGTGCTCCCCTGGCACATGAAGATTGGCAGTATTGAAGACGAGTTGGCAGAACCTTTATCGCGTTGCCCCTACCATTCAGGTAAATTTACGCGGATAGGGTTACCATGTGGAAACCTTCCACCTGGTCGGAGTCTTCTACCCAGAAAATCTACCATAGCGTCTCGCTTAGGAGCATCCTCTACAACAGCCCACGTGATATATAACAGAGGATGATTAACTACTTCAATATTAAAACCTCTGAGATAATCTCGAACTCTATTTCCGATAATACCCTGACCGACTTGAATCACTTTGGGACGACTGAGATCATCCCAATACCAAATGATGTAGATCCCTTGAAGTTTATCAAAATATCTGTTGTTTAAAAGATCTGAGCTAAGTTTATACCAAGTATCATTTGGACTTTTCTGCCAATGTACTGTCATGGTTTACTCGTTTTCTTCCTTATTTCCACAAAGCACGACCAGTAAATGTCTATTCTTCTTTACCCTTTAGATTTTCAAGGAACGGACTGAGCAGATCAATCGGGATGGGGAAGACGATGGTCGAATTTTTCTCTGCGCTGACTTCCACCAACGCCTGCAGGAATCGGAGTTGTACGGCTGTCGGGGTTTTACTGAGGATATCTGCGGCATCTGTTAAGACTTGTGCGGATTCAAATTCACCTTCGGCGTGTATGACCTTGGCACGGCGTTCGCGTTCGGCTTCGGCTTGCTGCGCCATCGCGCGTTGCATCTCAGCCGGAAGATCTACGTCCTTGATTTCCATCGCCAGTACCTCAACGCCCCACGGCTCACAATGTTTTTTGACGATATCCTCCAAGTCCTGATTCAGTTTCTCGCGTTCAGAGAGCAGATCGTCGAGTTCAGCACGTCCGAGCACACTCCGGAGAGTTGTCTGCGCGATTTGAGAAATCGCAAAACCGAAGTCCTCGACTTCAATCACTGCCTTATCCGCCTCGGTTACCCTGAAGTTAAGCACGGCATTAACACTCACCGAAACATTGTCCTTTGTGATGACATCTTGCGGCGTAACATCGTTGACAATAAGACGTAGACTGACGCGTTGCATCCGCTCAATCCAGAAGGGTATCATAAATACGAGACCGGGACCGCGAGTCCCCGTCAAGCGTCCGAGCCGAAAAATAACGGCGCGCTCGTATTCTTTGAGAATCCTGACGCTTGTCGCTAACAGGATAACGACAACAATAGCAATGGCAAAATAGGTCGGGTTAATTTGTGGTAGCATATTTTTTAACTTTCCTTGCGGTTCGTTCAGATAGATTTGACTATTGAGGCGCATCTACGTAGAGTCGCCTTCCACTTCGTTTCAGGCTTGGTTCCTGATGTTATCAAGTTTCTAACTTTCCTTGCGGTTCGTTCAGATGGATTTGACTATTGAGGCGCATCTACGTAGAATTGAAGAAACACCCAATCAAAAACCCTTCCACTTCGTTTCCGGTTCGGTTTCTGATGCTATCAAGTGGAGTAGCCGGTAATGTCGCGAGCCTTCTCGAAAAAGGCGCGTTTGCGCGGGGTGTTGATCTGCCATTGCACGGGTACGGATTGGTAACCGTTGTTATAGTCGTTTTCACCGGGGTCAAAGTATCCCCATGATGCGTATTGGCTGACAGCAGCAACGAAATTGTTCAGCGGTTTATCGAAATCGAAATGATCGTCTTCGTTGAAAAGGATCGGCATTGGACGGTAACCCGGTACCTCACGGGTCTGTTGGACCATCTCAATGATGCGGTTTGGGTCCTTGACACCGTTCCCATGGACAAGCAGAAAATCAGAACTTCGGACGACGTTCTCAAGTGGCACCTTACCGCCACCGTAACTCGTTCCAACGAGGAATCTATTGTTGTTGTGTGTTATGGCTTTGACCCGTTCAATCAATTCGTGTACCCGTTGCGGTTTTAGAATTTCATGGGTATACGCTCTGACGTTGCATTCGTTGTTTACCTCGACGATAACATTGGTATACCCTTTGTCAAAGAGCCATCCGGTTGCGTTGTCTACGGCCCGTTTGACGGCGTTCTCGTCCTTAACCCGCTGATCTTGCCCGAAATAGAAATAACCGAGAATGACAACCATACCGAGATCGTCGGCGAAATCAATAATGCGTTCAAGGCGCGAGAGATAATCTGGGTTGAGACTCCCATCGGCTTCGATACCGGAGTTGTGCCACGGCTGCGCTTTGGAGTAGCCTTCAGGACTCCCACCTTGGAGGTTGATAGTGAACGCCAAAACCCCATGGGCACGCCAGGTCGGCATCGCGGCTAAAAATTCTCGGGTATTGCGTTCGGGGTCCCATTCTCCGGTGTCCGGATATTCCCAGAGATGTATAGTCTCCGGATTTCTGTCATCAAAGATGCCTTGCACCATACGGGTGTTGATGAGCAACCCTTCGATTTTATGATCTTGGTAGAAACGCCCTGGGTAGGTAATTTCTCCGTTAATGTAAAATGCATCGTCAACGATACTCACTGCTGTTTTCATCACTTTTTCCCTTTCTTTTGGACGCCTATCTATATGGATTTCACGGTGGTCTGCATGCAGTCGTGCGGGGCAGTTAACAAGAAACAATCCAGCCAATGCAGTGCTTCCACGTATTAAAAAATGCCTACGGTTCATGAATTTTTCCACCACACTTACTGGGTCTTCTGTGAAAGTGCCTTAAAATAGCGGCGCAGTTGTTCCCGATACTGGAACGGAATCTCCTCAAGTTCTTTTGCATGCGGTGTGGCTTCTAATTTCTGAACAATTTCAAGGAGCTCAGGATGTAAAGGCGGCACTTCTTGTACAGGCGTTTCCGGCTTCTCCGCCACCTCTGCTTTGCGTTGTTTACCGACATCCCGTTTTTGCAACGACTTTAAACTATCAAGCATTCGCGTCAAAATTTGTTCCTGTCTATTAAGCACCTGTTCATCGAGTTCGCCTTGCCGGAGTGACTGCTCAACTTCTGTCATCTCCCCCGCGACATCTTCGAGGCTTCCCAACATTTGTGCCATCTGTTCTGCGCGCTCGGCGAGGCGTTCAGTCGCTTCCCGAATCAACTGCTGTTGCGCAGCGAGTTGACGCATCATCTGTTCAAATCCTGGGGTTTGTCCCTGCTCTCGCATCTGTTGGCTCAGATTTTGCGCCATTTGGTTCAACTGCTCCTGACTCTCGGCAAGTTGCTGGAGCTGCTCCAACATGTTTTCCATGCCGCTGGCACCCATCTGTTGGTTCATCTGCGCCATCGCATCAAGGAGTTCAAAGATCGCCTGATTCAGATCGGCAAGTGCGGTTCTCTGAATTGGCATAGCGAGGCTGGGTTGTCTGTCCTCTAAGG
>CAZQIP010000194.1:0-16784 GCA_964593655.1 uncultured bacterium
GATAGATAGATACCAATTCAACGCGTGGCATCTGCAGTCCGGTATCTGTCGGAAAGCCTTTCATATATTTAGTGGCGATTACGTCTGCGTGGGAGTGCTGGAAATAGGTCGTAATAATCGCAGCAATTTTTTTAGATTCTGCCATCTTCTTCCCCCCTGTTCGAGCGAGCTGTGCTCGCGGCACGTTCATTTCCTTGTAGGCGCGAGCTGTGCTCGCGACCCGTTTATACCCCTATAGGCGCGAGCTGCGCTCGCGATCCGTTACCTAACGATTTCGGTGCCGATACCACCCTCTGTGAAAACTTCAAGCAGCAAGGAATGCGGAATCCTACCATCAATAATATGTGTTTTATACACGCCACCGATGAGTGCCGTTGTACACGCCTCTACCTTCGGCAGCATGCCACCGGCGATGAAACCCTCTTTAATAAATTCGTCCACCTCTCTCATACGGATCGTTGGCATCAACGACGCATCATCTGAAAGGTCTCGGAGGATACCGCGCGTGTCTGTGAGCATAATGAGTTTCTCTGCCTGAAACGCGGATGCGATCTCGCCTGCCATTGTATCGGCATTAATGTTATACGTCTGACCATCAACACCGACACCGATCGGTGTGATGACTGGAATATAACCGCCGCTATCAAGCACAGTAACCGACTCGGTATTAATACCGATAATCTTTCCGACGAACCCCAAATCCACGTCTATTTCCTGCCCATTTTCATCCGTAACCTGTGTCTCCTGTTTTTCTGCGAGCACCAAATTAGCGTCTTTCCCAGAGAGTCCAATCGCTTTCCCACCGTGCTGATTGATACGCGACACGATTTCTTTGTTAATGGACCCGAGTACCATTTCGGCGATTTCAATGGTTTCCGCGTCCGTTACACGTAAGCCTTGTACAAATTCTGGCACTTTCCCAATTTTATCCATCCATATGGTAATCCGTGGGCCGCCGCCGTGAACGATGATCGGTCGAATACCGACATATTTCATCAGCACGATGTCCTGCATCACGGAGTGAACAAGTGTGTCATCGTCCATCGCAGCACCACCGTATTTGATGACAATCCGCCGGTCATAAAAATGTCGGATGTAAGGTAAGGCTTCAATAAGAACTTCAGCCGTTTTATTCATTTTGCTATATCTTGTCCCTTGTCTTCTGTATAAAATAGTTATACTATATGATACGGAATCCTTGGCGTATTGTCAAATTAAAACGGTTGTTAGTTAGAGAAGTCCGTAAAGTGTTCTAAAGTTGTGAAGTCTGTAAGGAATCGGGGTTGAAAACCCCTCCTACAACTTTAGCACATTTTCTAACATTGATAACTGATAACTATTCCCTCTGATAACTGAATACCATGAAATTTCGTTGACATGATACATCAAAAATTGCATACTTAGAAGTGATAATAACCGATATTTTAAGGAAAACCGCGTCATGCAAATATCAGCACAAATTTCCGAATTTCACGGCACAGGCACACCTTTTGAGATTTCCGAGATGCCTGTAGCGATCACGCCCGATAATATCCTTGTCCGCGTTTCTCTCTCGACCATCTGTGGCTCCGATCTGCATACGGTATCAGGTCGCCGCGGTGCAGACACACCGTGCGTGCTTGGACACGAAATCGTCGGCACCATTGCAGCACCGACACACCTCCGCGCAGTAACCGGTGAACCGTTAAACGAGGGAGACCGAGTTACGTGGAGCCTCACGACTTCCTGTGGTACTTGTGACTATTGTGTTAATCGGGGGCTGCCTCAGAAATGCGAGACCATGTTTAAATACGGACACGCCCGGAATGAAGGAGCTACTGCTGTGTCCGGCGGATTCGCCACCCATATTCTGCTGCGTCCCGGGACAACCGTCTGTCACATTCCTGATAATGTAACCGACGCAGAAGCAGTGCCAGTCAACTGCGCGTTTGCTACCGTCGTCAACGGTTTGACGACTATCGGCACACATGCTAACGAGGCAGCTGTCATCCACGGTGCGGGGATGTTAGGTATCTATGCAGCGTGCTATTTGCGAGAGCAGGATTACAATATCGTTGCTGTCGTAGACATCAACGAGGAACGCTTGCAGACCGCCAAACGCTTCGGTGCAACGCACACCTTCAACCCAGAAAAAACATCCATCTCAGAGATCGATGATGCCCTAAGAACACTTACAAATGGACGTGGCGTTGACCTTGGCGTAGAGGTTAGCGGCGTAACAAGCGGCTTACCGAATCTGGTTACGTGGGCGGCAATCGGCGGACGGGTTTTAACACTCGGCTATGTCTATCCAAACGCGTATGCCTCTATTGATGCACATCACCTCGTCACAAAATGTATAACGCTCCGAGGCGTTCATAACTACCGCTACACGGTGCTCGGTACGGCACTCCGCTTTGTTGAGGAAAACCGGTCCCGCTATCCGTTTGCTGAACTTATCGGGAAGACCTATCCATTAGCAGATATTAATACCGCTTTTGAACACGCAATGCGTCAGGACGAGATCCGCATCGCTATTGCACCAGGGGAATAGTTTCCGGTTTTCAGTTATTGGTTATCAATGTTAGAAAATGTGCTAAAGTTTCAAAGTGTGCTAAAGTTGTAGGAGGGGTTTTCAACCCCGATCCCTTACTTTAGTTACACTTTACGAGACTTTACTGGACTTTACGAACTTCTTTAACTAACAACTACTGTACCCCGTCTATCCAACACCGCTTTCCATCGGTACGAAGTGTAATCGCCCCGGATTCATCGGTACGGACCTGCACACATCCGCGCGCACGATACCGCGCAACCACATCCGCATGCGGAAATTGATACTGACTGCTTTGACCGAGTGAAAAAATCGCATACCGCGGCTCGACTGCCGCTATAAACGCTGCACTGCTGGACGTACGGCTCCCGTGATGTGGCACCTTCAAAATCTCAGAACGCAGGTCTTGTCCAGACGCGATGAGCCGAGTCTCCGCTTTTTGACCGATGTCCCCTGTGAACAGAATATCCACGTCGCCATACGTGAGCTTCATCACAAGGGAATCGTCGTTCTTATCCTGATCCAGCAGATTCGTTGACGCGGCATCCATCGGATGCAATAGGTTCAACGTTGCTGTCGGTGTGAGTTTAATTTTTCCAGCGTACGGAAACGAGTAAGGGATGTTATTTGCATTCACAATCGCGTGCAATCGCCGATGCGTCTCGGAATTGAGCGGCACATCTGATATACCGAGGACGCGTCCGACCTCAAAATTCTCTAAGATATGCCCAAGTCCACCGCCATGGTCAATGTCTGGATGCGTCAGCACTACCATATCGAGCCTCCGAATCCCGCGAAAATCGAGATAAGGTTCAATAACACGCTCACCTACGTCATAATCAACCCGTCTCTGTCTCTTATTGTCGTAATATGTCCGTTGAATACCGCCGTCAACCAACAGCGTTCGATTATCTGGAAAGCGAACGAAAGCCGCGTCGCCTTGTCCAACGTCAAGCGTGACCACTTCCAGCAGCCTCCCTTTTTCGCGGAACGCAGTATCCCAGACCGAGGTTGTCAAGACAGACAACCCGATGAGGCTTGCGATCCGCCAATGTCTATAAACGGACCGCCAATGCACGATCCCCAAAAGGAAGGCGATGTAGAGGACGCAGACACCTACCGTCGGCGGGGTTAACTTCACGATCCCCCACGTCTGCCCAAATATGCCGATCAGCCCCAAAAAGACAGAGATAATAGCGTGATTGAATACTGCGAGCAGTGCCGCAAACGGCAGATAGATAAAACCGACACAGACCGATGCCATTCCGACCGCAACGATCAGCGAGACAAGCCCGACAGCAAAGGGACCCACGATGAGACCGAGCGGGTATGCTCGGAAAAAGTGGTAGCCGATCAACGGCGTTGTCCCAATTTGTGCGGCGAGGGTCACAAGATAGGAGAGGACGAGCCACTTCACCGCGGTGTGCCTGAATCTCGTCAGAACGGAAGCACCACCCTGTGAAGCCGAATCGGCTCCATTTTCCCACAACCGACGCAGCGGTTGCTCCATTTTCGGAACGAGATAGACGATCGCGGCAACGGCGACAAAAGACAGTTGAAACCCAACATCCCATATCTGCAGCGGATTTAAGAGCAGCAACACCAGTGCCGCGAATGCTAACAGATTGAAAAGGTCCGCATCCCGGTCAATAAGCGTTGCAAAAAGAAAGAGGATCGCCATCAGCGATGCTCGGAAGACGGAAGGACGGAAACCGATTAAGCAGGCATAAATCAGCACTGCTGCGATTGTTAGCAGACAAAGTGCCTTCTGTGGCAACCGAAAGCACGAGAATCCGAAATAGCAGAACATCGCAACAAGACCGACGTGCAAACCGGACACAGCGAGCACATGAAAGGTACCACTATTGCGGAAGATGTCCAACGTCTCTGTCGGGAGATCGCTCCGTTTGCCGAGCAAGATACCTTTGAGCAGCTGCGCATGCAGCGAGGGTTCTACCGACCCAGATGTGGTGTAGATATGGTCAATGACACGTTCTGTCCGAATCCGGAGTGCCTCTATCCAACTTAAAGGCAAAAATCCGCCTTGTTCATCTATCCGTAACAACCCCTTAGCATTAATGATGCCGACAATACCTTGCCGGGCAAGGTAGGCACGGTAATCAAAACCCCCCGGATTCCGTCTGCCTTGCGGTTGCTGCAGCACACCGGTGAGGGTTATCTGTCTGCCGTAGCGCAGCGGCACCAACTGTTGAAACCTGATGAGAAATTTCGCCGACACTACCTGCAGTGGATCCGACAGCAGTTGAAGTTCGCCGGTGGCATAACACGCGTCCCACGTTTCCCCACGTTCGGGTTGATATGTGGTGGTGCCAGAGAAACTCACCGGCTGGTTGTAAAAGTGTGGGGGAATCGGTGAATGCGAAGCGGTTTCCAGACGGAGCATACCGCCTGCAAAAACAGCGAGATGGAGTAATCCGTAGCAGAGATAACGTCTCCGGTGCCGTGTCGCGATACCCCCGACAAGACAGAACAGCACAGTGAGCCAGAGCCACAGCACCGGTAGGGATACCCATTTCCCTGCGATGATGCCGAGTAGATACGGAATAAGAAAATAGAGCGCGGGACGCGGTTTGAACTTCATCTGAACCCTATATAGGATTTTGTTTACAGCGTTCCGCTATTATATCAAGATTCCCTAAAATATCCAGTTTTTTTAAACAGAATTTATGCAACTATGCTATAATCTTTATATGCTGTAAAAGCATTGAACTCTTCTGTAGGAGCGAGCTGCGCTCGCGATCCGTTCATACCCCTGTAGTACCGTAGGTTGGGTTGAACAGAACTCAGAAGGCAGATGTGTTTTCCAAATACCTCAATCCAGCGTGTTGTCGTCCGTAACCAAGAACGCAGTGAAACCCAACTTCACATCGTCAGAGTTTCGGAAACCACGAAGATGTTGGGTTTCTCTCGGTTTTTTGTTGGTGTCCCATCTATGGAGAAAGTTTAGGCTTGTGTTGCTTTTCAGAGTTTTGGGGATATCCGTTCAACCCAACCTACGCGGCGATAAGTTTTTTTTTAGAGTTAACACCCCTGGTTACCTGCTTATTTCACACGACCCCACAGGAAACATCAATGTCAAAAAACAGTATCTTATCGCAACTTCCAATGGATTTAGGCGATAACCTAAAACTCCGATTCGCTACGTCAGACGACACCGATGCACTCGCTGAATTCAACATCCGCCTCCATGAAGCCGAGAATGTGGGACCAAATGTTCGGGACCTGATGTCCGGGAACCACCCTACCTGCAAGGCAAGCGATTTCACCGTCGTTGAAGATACCAAAACAGGGAAAATTGTGTCGTCTGTCTGTCTAATTTCACAGACGTGGACCTATAGCAGTATCCCGTTCAAGTTCGGGCAACCCGAATTTGTCGCCACTGAACCCGCATACCGCAGGAGAGGCTTAGTCCGTAAACAGTTTGAAGTGATTCACGCTTTGAGCGCGGCACGTGAAGAGTTAATGCTCGGTATCACCGGCATCCCATGGTATTACCGATTGTTCGGATATGAGATGGCACTCGATATGGAAGCCGAACGGACCATCGACGGGATACACATCCCGAACCTAAAAAAAGGGGAGACCGAAACGTGTCAGCTCCGAGCGCGAACAGATGCGGATAACGCTTGTATCCAAGCACTTTACGCAAACGCAATTGAATCTCACCTTTTCGCATGCCCGCGGACACCGGCACTCTGGGAATATGAGTTCAACGGACGCTCAACCGGAAGCGATGCACGGCACGAATGGCTCATCATTGAAGATATGGAAGGGACGCAACTCGGATATGTGCAACATCTCCAGTGGTGTGTCGAGGGGTTTTCTGAGTCCGCGGGGCCCGGTACGAATTTGCTTGTCATGCGGTTGGAACTGAAACCGGGGGTCGGCTACCTGAATTTGATGCCTTCGCTATTACGCGCGTTGTGGCAAAAGACGGAGACGACACCCATAATGCCTGAAAATACCGACAAGAAAGGAACAGGCATCCAATTCATGTTGGGACGTGAGCACCCTGTTTATCAGGTATTACCCAAAAGCCTTGTCCGTCCAGAGCCGCCGTATGCATGGTACATCCGAGTACCGAATATAGTAGCGTTCTTAAGACATATCCAACCCGCACTCGAAAAACATCTCATCGGAACCGTCGCGGAGGGCTACACCGGCGAGCTCAAACTCAGCTTCTACCGCAGCGGCATACATTTTACATTTCAACAGGGTCACGTGAGGCAGCTGACGGATTGGACACCGAATGACGTTGAAGACGGTGATGCGGCGTTCCCAGATTTAATCTTCCTGCAGCTGCTCTGCGGACGCTGCCGGACGGAAGAATTAACTGCCCGGTTCGTCGATTGCTGGACAAACGGCACAACGCCTGCCGTGCTACTCGATTGCCTATTTCCCGAATTCACAAGCGAAGTCTGGCATCTCTAACCGCCCACATCCATGACAACACACTCACACGCCATCCTGAACATAGCACTCCTCTCCAAACGAGACAAACCGTTTCTGCACCGTTACGCCTTCATCGGTGCCGTGCTACCCGACCTACCTCTATTCATCTTTTTCTTCATCGAAAGCATCATCCGCAAAACGCCTGAAGATGAACTCTGGGGCACCCGATACTTCACCGAAGCGTGGCAAAATTTCTTCGATATTTTCAATTCCGTCCCACTGATCCTGATCCTATTAGGGATCGGGTACTACCTCCTAAACTCCGAGCGGATAACCGTCTTCGCATGGAGTCTGCTGATGCATTGTGCTTTCGACCTCCTCACCCATCACGACGACGGACACCACCATTTCTACCCGCTCTCCGATTTCGCCTTTGAAAGTCCCATCTCCTATTGGGATCGCGACCACTACGCTGGCATCGTCGCCCCGATTGAACGCGTCGTCTTTCTCATCGCCTCCATCTACCTCTTCCCCAGACTAAAAACCCGACTGGCACGATGGTGCCTCATCATCGTGAACGTCCTGTTCGTGGCTTCTTACCTACTTTTCTTCCTTTTCCGTTCGCGCTGATTTTCGGTGCTCGGCTATAAATCCCCTGAATGCTATTCAGACCCGTTTTATGGGGTTCCGGGAGGTGGTTCTGTGAATACCTCACCACGATCTTCTGCTTCTCTTCTCCGGCGATCCCATTCTAAAATTTCATGGTAAGCCTCAGCTTTGCCTTTAGCAATACCTTCGGCAATACCTTTTAATGTGGACAGAACACTACCGAAGGTTTCTGCCAACGATCCAGTATGAAATCATAGCAAATCCCATAAATCACAGTTCAAACCATTCCCCAAACAAATCCGCGTCATCCGGTAAATCCGCAAAAATCCGCGATTCAGACAAAATTTGAAGATTGGCATCTTTTTTCACCCCTAACCGTTTCGTACATTTTATATTCCTATGAAAAAAGAGAAAAACCAACTTAGCATGATGTAATTTCCATAAAACACGCATATATATGCGTGTTTTTATTGGATTTTTTTGTTAAATTGTAATACAATATACGCAAATTCAACACTTACGTAGAATTTTACCAAATAGAATGGGAGGATTAAACATGAAACAGAAGCGCTTGACAATCGATGAGATGGTGCAGCAGTACCCTGATCAATGGTTATTTATAGTCGATTGCGAACATAGCGCAAGCACGGAACTTATATCAGGGATAGTCGCCGTTCACAGCCCCTCGCGTGATGTTATTAACAAAGCATCAGCGGAATATAAAGGTGGCGCGGCGATACGCTACACAGGCAAACCACCAGAAGGGAGATTATACCTTCTGTGATGCAACGGATTCGCCTTCAATCTGTATCTAATACGATTCTGCTGAATATATCTCTCACTTGTAACATAAATTGTTAGTTTATGCCACCCTGGATTCTTCAGAGTGTCAGCAATGCGATAGTTGTTTTCCGAAATGATACTATTTCTTGAGACTCTTGCGGCGGAGATTTCCAACTCCGACACTTTTCCTCTCTTCCAACCTTCCGTTCCCCAATCCTTGCAATCCGTGTCATCCGCGAAAATCCGTGATTTGCGGCGTACGCGCCCAAATGTGACCTGCATTCAGACAATTAACGGCTGATCGCTATATCAAAGTCCCATCCGGAGCGCGACCGCGGCGAGCAGGATGAGCAACGAAACGACACCCATCAGACTCGATACAATTGACATCTGCGAACGGAGCGGCTTGATTTCGGGTGGGAGCTCTTCAAGGGTCGGGTCTAACTCCTCAATCGCTGCTGCCAAGCGGGGCGCGAAAATCATGCTATGTAAAACCGTGAGGATAATCAGGACGAAGAAAAGTCCGATTTTGATGAGAAGGGTTCGCATAAACGCATCAGAGATCGGGCTTGCGGAAGTGATGTCAACGGAGAAAAAGATGTTGACGATGCCGGTAAAAAACAGCACAACGATACACACCCAGACAACAGGTTCAAACCGTTTGCCGATCTGCGTCAAAAGTTTGATACGTTGAACAGGTGGTAGGCTCTGTCTGAAATGCGGGACGATCACCATCGCCAAAATGAGGTTACCACCGACCCATGTAACAGCCGCGATAACGTGTATCCAGAGAACGAAGAGAGAGAATATATCCATATTTAGAAATTCCTTATAGAGTTGTGGGTTATCGGTTATCGGTTATCAGCAGGTTTTCAATGTTGCTGATAACTGCTTCCGTGCGTGTGATTAACGTGCTACGCTCGTTCGCAGTGAGCGGCACAGGTGCGAAGCGATGATAATCACATTTCGTAAGGAGATCCACGAGTTCTTCAAGAATCTGTTCAGAGACACCGGCTTGCTTGCAGACCTCGCGCGCCGTGTCGATATTGCGGTGTGTCAGTCCAAGTGTCGCCTCAAGATATTGATACAATGTCTGCGCGAGTGTATTCGCAAACGCCGTCGCCGCATCCGTGGAATCGTTGCGGGCGAGTGCCATGAGTGCGTCGCGCGCGTGTGAAACGGGAGGTGTAACTTCTGTTTCTGCCTGTCGTCCTTTTCGTCCTTTCGGTTCGCCGTTGTGAACCGGCACCGTTCCTGCGGTCGAGTCTACTGCCGTATCCGTAGACTTTTGAAATCTGGCACGGCCCCAGAGAAAGCCTGCCACTAACAAACCGAGGAGTAACACTGCCGATAATATTACCCAGTTCCGCCACGGTGAAGGTTCCGTCCCAATGCCAACGGCATCCGTCGGGTTCGGACGCACGGCAACAGGAATAGGGCTTGTCTGTGCCGTTGCATAAACCGCCCGGCTTGGATCGAAGTAGATATACGCGATCGCAGGGATCCGCAGCGTTCCAGATCGAGCGGGGATTAAGGCATACGCGTAAGTTCGAGTCGTCGGTACGGAATCTTCAACGACGGTGGGTCCGTTCACAACAACCCCCGGTATCGCTGGCAATTTGGGAGCCGTGACCGTTTGCATGCTGCCCCGTCCAGAGACCTGCAGGGACAACGTGAGGGCGCGCCCTACTTCTATGGAACGCCGGTCGACCTGCGCAGTGATTTGGTATTCGCCAACGGCACCGCTAAACTGCGCCGGTTTTCCGGTTTCAGGCAAAGGTTGGACAGTCAATTTCAAGGGGTTCGTTTTCAACGTCTTACGCCCGCGAGGGACAGGCAGCAATAATGTCGCAGGTTCGATGACAATCTGTCCTGTCCGCTGCGGATATAACCGGCGCACCTGTTCCTGCACCCAAAACGTTTTCCCGCGAATCCGCTGCGTTTGTGGCGACAGTGGTGGCAGTTCCTCAACTAAAAAGTCGGGGAATGTAGGGAGTTGTGGAGTTGGCGACTCCTGCGTCGGTAGCACTGCAGTATAGAGATAACGAAAGGTATATGTCAGCGGTGCGTTGAGATACGGTTCGGTGGTACTCACTTCGGCTTCGACTTGATGAACACTGCGCGTCGAAACATCTGTGTAAGTGTCAGCACTGCTGACGCTGATGGGTCCGGGATTGGCAAAATAGGTGCTGTCTTGGTAGGCGAAACGGACATCGGAGAGTGAAAAATCGCCGGTTGCCTGTGGAATGAGTTCATAAGCCCACGCCATGGAAACGGCGATTTTATTGGATTCCAATCGGGGTGTCGTTTCAGAGCGGAGGGGCACCGCGAGGAACGCAGGCAGGAAATTGAACTTCGGTGCCTCAATATGCGTGATGGTGGTATCCCCTGAGAGGGTGAGGTCCAACCGCGCCTTCTCACCGATCTGAATCTGGCGAGGATGGACGACAGCAGTAACATTGATGATCGGCTGCGAAGCTTCCGCTGCTATCAAAGGCTGTGCAGTGGCGAGAAGCAGAGACATGAAGAGCAGTCCTGCGAAAAGAACAGAGACCGTTTTTCTCAACAGTTTACCAATCCCTCTCACGTCGAGGGCCGCTTTTGCGCTGTTGCTGGAGTAATTTTTGCCGTAGCCTATTCTCATTCTTACTAAAACGTTCCAAGAGTTCAAGTGCCTCCGCTTCGCCAATATCGTTCTTTTCGGTTTGCGGTTTCGCGTTTTTATCGGCACGTTGCTGCTGTGCGAAGTCCTCTTGTTGTTGCACAAGTCGAAGTGCCAATGCGAGGTTATGTTGGGCATCGGCATCCTGTGGATTCAAACGGAGCGAGTGCCTGTAGGCTTCAATAGCACGCCTAAGATCACCGGTTTTAAATTGCGCGTTTCCCAAGTTATAATAGATATACGCCAGATTGAGCGTCTGCTCGTTTTTTTCATCGTGCCTTGCTAACGCTTCCCGAAACGCCTGCGCCGCTTCGCCAAACCTCCCCATCTTATAGCGTACGGCACCGAGGTTATAGTGCGCGACTGGGTTATTAGGCTTCTGAAACGTCGCCTCTTGAAAGGCGACCTCTGCTGCGCTGTAGTTCGCGTGCTGATACGCCTCATTTCCGGCTTTCATCGCGCGCGACCAACCGCCGATCCAGCCAGTAAGCAGAGTGGAGGACAAGATTAAACAGCAGATAAAACACTTATGTCGCATGATATAATCTCAGCGTCTCTGTTTGGGTAGGTTATGTGAAATATTTTAACGCCCCAATTCGGATTTGTCAAGCTTAATAGTCGTCAGTTGTCAGTTATCAGAAAAGTGGGTGGTGATGAACAAAGGTTTCCCCTCTTAACTGGCCACTGGTAACTGATATACTGACAACTATTAAAAAAATAAGGCGCGCTGTAAGAAGCGCGCCTGCAAAAAATAGCGATAATAGATGGTCATTTCCGCTTAATGTCCGCCCAAGTTGTTGTCAACTTCCCGGCAGGTTCAACAGATGTCAGCGGTGCGATTTCATCGAAGAAGCTCTGCTTATCCGTTGCATCTTTCGGGTAAATTGTAACAGCATCATTGGTGGCATCGTCAAAGTGCAGGTTGAAGTATGCGGAACCGCCGGATTCGCCACAGCGATACAGCAGCACGTTCCCGCCTTTTTGCAATTCGACTTCAACGTTATGAAGAATCGTTCGTGCGGCACCCGTCCATCTGGAGTTGTTGTACCATTTTTCGCCATTAATCCAAATTTGGGCGTGATCATCGTGTGCTGGGGACATGATAGCGGTCATAGCACTCGGCGCATCAATAACGACAATAGCATAGGTATCAAGATTATCAACAGGGCCGTCTCTGTTCATATTGTTTCCGTCAGCGGGGTCAATTTCAAAGACTGTCCATGCCCGCGTCCCGCCGTGGTCATCGCCCCATTCCATATCGATATCCTGTGTCATGAGCAACCCTGCCATCGTTGAAAGTGAGGTCTGCGTCAGTTGACCGCCACTCCCTTCGTCAATGAAGTCCATCGGCCCGGAAACTTGGAAAGTTCCATTGTTTTCGTAGTTCCCGTCGGGGCCGTACCACTTCGTAATCCAGCTTTCGTTTTCAGCGTGATCTTCCCTGAGATCGTCACCGTTGGGGTCTGGGTCTGCTAAGAGTGCGTCTTCAGCCAAGGGGCCCCCTTGAATGAGACCAGCCGCAAATACATGGTGTGAACCGCTGATAACGAGTGTGAAAACAATCGCAAGTGTAAAAATACCAAATTTTTTCATTGATTCTGTAATTCCTTTTTGGGTTAAGAGTTAAGAACACTAAGTTGCACTCAAGTGCCGCTTAGAATTCTTTAAATACACGCAGAAATGCTGAAAATGTTTCAAACATTCTGGAAAATTATTATAGCATTTTCAGAAATATTTGTCAAATGCTATAGTGTGCGCCATTTCGTTTGGGGAAACAGCACACTGTGAAACGACACCTAAAAATCGTCTGTGTAAAACCGTAGGTAGGATTTATCGATGCCGCTTGATGTCCGCCCAAGTGGTTGTTAACTTCCCTACCGGATCAATATCAAGGGAACCAGCGACTTCGTCAAAGAAACCTTTCTGGTCCTTTGATTTATTCGGATAGATTTTGCAATCTTTGTGGGTATCATCATCAAAATGGAGGTTGATATACGCGGAACCACCGGATTCACCGACGCGATAGAGCAGGACATTGCCACCTGTTTTCAAATCAACTTCGACGTTGTGAAGAATCGTTTGTGCGGCACCTGTCCATCTGGAGTTGTTGTACCATTTTTCGCCGTTAATCCAAATTTGGGCGTGATCGTCATGTGCCGGGGACATGATGGCTTTTCTTGCCACGGGTGCATGAATAACAATCATGCCATAAGTATCAATGTTATCAACTGGACCGCCTCTGTTCATATTGTTTCCATCTGCTGGATCCAATTCAAAGACCGTCCATTTTCGCGTACCCCCGTTCCCAGCCTTCCATTTCATGTCAATGGTTTGTGTCAGTTGCAAACCACCGGCTGTTGAGAGCTTGGTTTCTGTGAGTTTACCGTTGGTGCCCTCATCAATAAGATCTCTCTTAGAAGAAACTTGAAAGCTGCCGTTGTTTTCATAGTTCCCTTCGGGTCCATACCACTTGGTAATCCAGTTTTTGTTGTTAGCGTGACTTTCTCTGAGATTGTCACCATTGGGGTCCGGATCTTTGAGGAAATCGTCCTCTTTCAAGGGGCCACCCTTGATATCGTTTGCCTGCGCGAATGCAGAAGATGAGGTTCCGATAACCATTAGGAAAATCATCGTGATTGTGAATGTCAACTGGTAAAAAATTTTCATTAAAATTTGCCTCCTTATAGACAATTCATAAAAATAGCAGGCCTTAGGAACCTACCATTTTGTGAGCAGATTTTGAATCTCAATATAATTTGGATTCATGATAAGATTTATCGCTACGTATATATTATACATTCTTAACGATAATTTGTCAAGTGTAAAATGCATAAAATTTTTGGTATTAAGCGTCCCCTTTCTCTTGTAGGAGGGGTTTGTAACCCCGATGGGTTTCCCTTAAAATTCGCGTCATCCGTTTCATCAAACCGGATACGCATCTAAGGCAGTATGCCACTTCGCGAGTTGCGCGACGCGTTGTTCGGGATCTGTTGGCATTTCAAGCGGTCTACCGCGGGTATCAATAACCAAGCCGACGACACCGCCCATGGCTTCTGTTTCAATAGCGTTCCCGTTCCCTGCACCGAGGTTAAACCGACGTGAAGGTTGGAGTTTCAGTGTGGCTTTTTCACCCAATGGCAGTGGATAGCGACGGAGCTCACCAAACTGAATATCTTCGGTCATCGACATTACACCTTCACCCGTAATTTCAACGGAGAGACATTCATCGCCCGTATGCCCTTTACCGATCGGAGCGACAGAGGTGCCTAAGTGGATGAGACAGTCTCGTTCAAAGACGTGTGTCGCTGCTTCAGGGTTAACCTGCGCAAGCACACCGAGTTGCGGCATCATGAAGATGCTGTCAACGGCGAGGTGCGTTATGCCTTCAGGTTGAAACGCGTCAATCATCATGAGCATCGCTTGTTGCCGCCGCGGCGCGTGCGATAAAACGCCACCGCTCCCGACGAGCATATCCAAAGCGAGCATATTCACGAGCGTCTGACCACTCTCCGCCTGATCAAAGGCTTCAGAGATCGTGCGCTGCTGTTGCACACCTCGCAATTCAACGGCGAGGTGTTTGTGCTGTTCAAAAGCAAGCCGGAGAGCTTCACGGGCAATCGCTTGTTCCAAGATTAACTCTTGTAAAGTTTGCGGAATCGTCGTCGGACGAATCATCTTATTTTTCACGCGATTCCGGAGATCACCGAGTTCAATATCAAAGGGTACCCACCGGAGGACGTTTTCTAAACCGGCTTCAGCGAGAACATTCGAGACGCTGTAACTCATACCGAGATTCGCACTCACTGTCCGGTTAAAGATCGGTTCTGCCTCCTTGTTCTTGAAAACCGAGAAGACATCCGTTGTCGCACCCCCGATGTCAACACCAACCACTTCAATATCTTGTTGGACAGAGACAGTCTGAATAATCTCCCCGACAGCACCGGGTGTCGGCATAATCGGTGCATCCGTCCAGTCAATGAGTCGCTTGTAGCCGGGTGCATGTGCCATAACATGCTCAAGGAACTGTTCCTGAATCTTGTGGCGCGTCGGCATCAGGTTTTCACGTTCCAAAACGGGACGCAGGTTGTCTACCATCTCCAGTGCCATGACCTCTTGCAAGCGTTCCTGAATGGATTCACGTGCGTCTATATTGCCAGCATAGATAAGGGGGAGTTCATAAGCGATACCGAGCCGTGGTCTTGGACGTGCGGCGGCGATAATTTCAGCCAATTCAACGACGTGTGAGGTTGTTCCGCCATCAACGCCACCGGAGAGGAGTAACATATCAGGTCGGAGATGCCGAATGCGTTCAATTTTTTCGTGGGGTAGGCGTTTGTCGTTAGAGGCGATAACATCCATGACAATTGCCCCCGCGCCGAGTGCAGCGCGCTCCGCGCTCTCGCCTGTCAGGTTACGTACAACACCTGCGACCATCATCTGAAGTCCACCGCCAGCACTGCTGGTTGATATATAAATGTCCACGCCTTCTTCTCCGCGCTGCGGTTTGAGGATAACGCCATCCTCAAGAAGTTTGCGTCCAGCAAGTTCTTCAACTTCCATGATAGCGTTGATCACCCCCGCTGTTACATCTTCAACGGGTGCCTCAACGGTGGTAGGAGCTTCGCCGCGGACGATGAGTTGATACTCATCGCCGCGTTTCTCAATCAGAATCGCTTTCGTGGTAGTGCTACCACAATCGGTAGCAAGAATAGAGCGGATGTCCTCCGCTGATTTGTTCATAAGCGTCGTCTCTTCCTTTCCCGTGGGAGGGTTTCTAACCCCGATCCCCTAATAACCTAATTGCCGTAAATACTCCCGATTCACTGTCATCCGTTCTTCATCTGAACGGTCCTCAACTGTGCCTGGACACGCCGTAACCCATCGGTCGTAATTGAGTGCTTCCAAAGTGGACATGATACCGGGGAAATCCATGACATTTCCACCGCCGACATCCACCCAATCCACGTCATAAGATGTACCTTCTCCGCCTGTATAGCCCGAATAATCCTGAAGATGAACATAAACGAGAACATCACTATAACGCTGGATGGACGCAATCGGATCGTAGCCCCAGAGTGCGGAATGTGAGACATCTATACATAACTTGCACTTTCGGAGCAGGCTCATATATTTCGCCCAATCGTCAATAGAATCAACGGTCGTATTCGTGTGGATATGGTAACAGACATCCAACCCGTATTGCGAGGCGTATTCCGCCCAGTCTTCGGAGACATCAGCGAGTGCTGCGAGGTCGGAACTATTGACAGGACGATCCTGTGGTTTGCCTGCGCCCATGAACATAAAACAGTCGGCTTCAACCGCTGCGGCGAAGTCGATCCGGCGTTTATTGAGTTCCATCTGTTCCGGGTTTTTGTCGATCGGCAGCCCACGTGCTGTTACAGCAGCGACGGGCAGATCAACATTGTCGCAAATCTGTCGGATCCGCTGCGGTGTTCCGACCCAATCTAAGGATTGGCGCATCTCCCAACCGTCCCACCCCGCGTCTTTGAGTTGGGTCAATAGTTCTTCAAAATCAGGCTGTTGCCAACGTAGTGTACTATATCCAAATTTGAAACCCATAGTGTTCCTCCTATGCGATACGATTTTCGGTTTAGGTGCAAGGCACCGCTACCATAAAAAGGTATTATAACACAATTGCAAATAAATTGCAGTTTTCAATGGTTATTATACCAAGTCTAATTGATGATTCGTCTTAAAAGCGCCATTATGTTTGAAGTATGCCCGGTTCGGTTAGGAATGCAGGTCGCAACCCCCCTTTATCCC
>CAZQIP010000195.1:0-30409 GCA_964593655.1 uncultured bacterium
GAAGGGAGGCTGAATACTCGCCCAATCTTCAGCAAGACTCCGATCTGTTTCACGACTAACGGTATTCGCCAAGAGCGTTTTAACCAGCAAGCTAAACACATTCACGACCTCATCTTCACGATGCAGATAGTGCGTTTCCAGCAGATCCTTATAATCCAGGAAACCTTTTACTCTTGATGCCTCAATAAGAAGTTCCTCATTTGTCTCGTCCATAACAGTTTCAGACCATTCATAAGTATCCTGCTCCGACTGAACATCAGCCTGGAGGTGCAATTTGATATATCCATCATCCGAGTTAAAGATGTTTTGGTAGGGTTTAAATTGATACCCTCCCTCGCTGGATTCCAAAAAGCTTTTCAGTGCCAGATACAAAGACGTTTTTCCACTTCCATTCTCACCGTAAACAAGCAAATTCTTGCCCGCCTTGTACAGATCAATCAGATATTCCCCATAAAAGGCTCTAAAGTTTTTAATCTCAATTTTGGTAATTCTCATGTCCTACTCTCAATAATGCGAATGGGTTTGACACTGCTCATAAAGAATAGATCGACCGCAACCGGATGTGTTTTTTCATATAACCGCTCAAAGATGTCCCGGAACGCAGACATTTTATCACCTTGAATCTCTTCAAGTTGCGGCAGCTGTTCATCTAATAACGGTTGGAAAAAGTGTTTGTTGCCCTTATGAAGCGAGTCTGGCAGATAAGCCTCGTAAACCATGCCATCAATGATTCGATTAAAATATCCAACCATCACACGGTCGCGGGCGTATTTTAGATCCCTACTGTTTACTGTAGGTTGTTTCTTGAGATAGAGAATATATTCAACGATTTTGTGAATAAGTGCCTGCTGCTCCGATTCCATATCAGGGATCGGAATTTGCGAGACATACCGAGGCACGAATTTTAAAAACGGACCACGAACCTGTGGAGCCGTTCGCGCATAAAACCACGAAACCGCTCTGGTGTTCAACACACCGAGAAGCCACAGTTCACTCGTGGGTAGCAGAGATGCAGGGCTGCCGACATAGTAGCCTTCATCGTCAAAAGCAAACGCAGTTTCACTCGCCAGATCCGCATAGAGACACTTCGGTTGCGTAAACCGAGCCGTATCCTTTGGAGCCGTTTGGAGTTCATACCATTCCTGCTTCCCTGATCGCTTTTCCAGCGCGTCACGGTATTTTTCCAAGTGTTTCTTAATCGCTGGATAAATGTTGATGTCCACGCCTCTATGCGTAAAGATCAGCCACTTGTCCTGCGGCTCTCTCCGCGACTCGTCTGTCGGTTTCACTCGCCAACGTTGGATGTCGCGCGCCATCAGAAACGGTTTCAAAACATCAGCAGATGAAGGATGTTCCGCGATGAGTGCATCATAAGTTTCACGCTTTACGATAAATGCTTCGTTGCATCCCGTCGTTATCCCACGTGAAGACTGCCCGTTGAGATATTCGCTCAGCGGCTTGCTAGTATTGCGAAATTTCTCTAACAGTTCCGACACTGCACGGGATTCACGGGGTTTAATTTCAACAGGCAAAATCGTTTGCCTCGTGGTTGATTTGTCATCGCCTGTCTGCATTGTAGAATATGACTCGCCAGTTAAGAGTCTTTGAGTTGTGAGCAAGTTATTTACCGGATCTCGCGTCAACATTGCGACAATATCTTTCGGCAGTTTAACGCTATTCCTCCGCTCAAACATTGCAACGTTTCTGTAGCCGTTATGAAACGCGGCGATGATATCAACTCCTTTGTCTTTAGCTGCTGTCAAGTCAACCTTGGCTTTATCCCATTCTTTTAGATGCAACCACGTTTCTCCGCGATTGCAATATGCAGGACCAAGTTCTGGATTCAATTCTATTGCCTTGCTGTAGTCTTCAATAGCACTATCGAAATCGCGTTTTTGAAGATAAGCATTGCCGCGATTGTAATACGGATGAAAGAGTTTTGAATTCAATTCTATTGCCTTACTATAGTCTTTGATAGCAACATCTAATTCGCCTTTTTCATGGTAAGCAAGACCGCGATTGTAATATGCTTGAACAAAATTCGGCTTCAACTGTATTGCCTTGTTATAATCCTCAATGGCACGGTCATAATCGCCTTTGTTGCGATAAGCACTACCTCTATTGCTATAAGGCTCGGCATAATCTGATTTCAGTTGTATGGCTTTGTTGCAGTCTTCTATAGCTAAATCGTGCTCACCTTTGCTTTGATAGACAGCCCCTCGATTGTTATAGGCAAACGCATAGTCACGTTTAAGTTCTATTGCTTTGGTAAAATATTTGATGGCAAGATCGTACTCACCCTTTTCACCGTAATCAATACCGCGATTGTTATAGAAAACGTGATCCTGCAAATCTGGCACTGTAATCATTGCTTTTCTCCAAAATGCGGATTGCTATTAGCGTAGGAATGATAACATAAGGTGAATTCGACAAAAAGTAGATGTCTCTGTTCAGATTTAAACGCTTTCCCTCAACTCATTTTACCAATTACTACCTCTAACGAGGGAAAAAATTCGGCGAAAAATTTCTTGCACCAAAGCTGTAGAGCTCGGGACAAGAAGAAACAACAGTAAGCATACTACCGTTTGGATGTGCTTTCAAACGAGTAAGTCCCACATAAAGCAGAGCGCGATCTTCGGGCCAATCAATTCGATCAACGTATACAACCAAATGGCTTGATTCAAAACCTTTGAAACTGTGCAACGTCGTTGCCTTCATTCGTGCATCTCCAGGAAAAAATAATCGCTTTTTCAAACGTGACAAATTATCGTCTCCGAATGTATCTCGGACACCAATACCATGGTCTTTACACTTTTGAACTAACTGACTACCTACAATGTTATTTGGAGAAAGAAACGTAACGTCAGAAAACTCGCGAACACCTTTTTGCTGAAGTATATTTCTTTGGTGACAGACTTCATTAAAGCATACTGTAGTGCATACGCTTATTTAGACCACAATTTCGCAAAGTTAAGATAAGGTTTTTCGTTGAAATTCCATAGGCGTCAAATACTCTAACGCCGAATGTGGGCGTTTCTGATTATAGACGTGTATGAAAAATGCCCGATGTGCTCTCGAGCCTCGTGGATGTTCTGATACTCTCTGAGGTGAACTTCTTCCTCTTTGAGGGTGCGTATGAGTCTTTCAGCGTATCCGTTCTCCCAGGGGCGTCCCCGCCGTGCGACAGAAATCTCAACGCTGTATGCCTTGAGCGTGGCCACATAAGCATTTGAAAGATACTGCACGCCTTGATCGGAGTGATGTATCTCACAGACACCGTGGCAGAACGCTTCTTCAAGCGGTTTGAGCGTCAGAGATGGGTTCAAGTGCGGACTGAGCTGCCACGCTTTGATCATGCGCGTGAAAACATCCATGATCAGAGCGAGGTAGATGAAGCGTCCCTTGAGACGGACATAAGTAATATCCGCCACCCAGACCTGATCTTCACGAGAGACCTCAAGGTTTTCGATCAGGTTGTTCCAAGGTTTCTCGCCTTGAAGCGACTGTGTTGTTTGACACGCACGCTTGACAGAGACCGAAAGATGATTCTCTCTCATCAACCGAGCGACGCGTCGCGTGCCAACAGTGTATCCTTGACGCTGTAGCATCTGTCTGATACGCCTATACCCGTATCTCGGATACGCACCCGCGAGTTTCTCTATTTCAGCGAGGAGAACCGCTTCGGAGGGCGACTCACTCGGTTGATAATAGAAACTGCTCCGGTTGACATTGAGGATTTCACAAATATCTCGCACGGAATGCTCCTTTTGCAATGCTGAAATGTAGCATCGCTTTTCAGCTAACGTGAGTCCAACTCTGTCAATAGTTTTTTTTCGATGTCTAAGGCGACTGCCATTCTCCCAACGAGCTGCTCAAGATGGGCGATACGTTTCTCGTCATTGCTGGATCGCTTGTCAGTAGACTCAAAGAGGGAGGCGGCATTTTCAAGAAGGTGCCGCTTCCACTCTGAGAGTTGATTTTCGTTGAGATTATGTCGTCGACACACTTCTGCTTGGGAACTGCCACCGCTGAGGACTTCAAAAACAAGTTCGGCCTTAAACTCAGGGGTGAATTTTCTGCGTTTTGCCATTGGATACTCCTTTCAATTGAGATTGTTATTGTAGCACAATCTTCCTTTAGGGAGTGGTCTAAAAAACCGTAGGCAGTACAAGGAGTGCGGATTACGTTCTCACCTTGAAAAATTACTTCAGTACTTCCGTCTCCGCTTAACCACTCAACGACAAACGTAGTTTTGGTGAGTGCTTCTTCGAACGGCATTCCTAATTTAACAAAGTCTTCAGCAGATTCTTCTTTAACTTGCGGCTGCTGTGCATACGCAACGTATTGGCTCAAGGCTAATATCAGTAGACAAGTGATTATACAAAAGATTTTCATATCGTCTCCATTGTATTGGACGGCTACGGCACACGGAGTGTGCTTGATCGGGATTACAAATCCCTCCTACAATTAATTCCACCCAACGGATTGCAAGTACAAACGCCAGAGATTATCTCCCCACAAAAGGACAAGCACAGCGGCACCTGCAAGGAAGGGACCATAGGGGATCGGGCTTTGCCGATCTTTTATCCCAGAGATAATGAGTATAGTCCCGACAACCGCACCGCTGAATGCAGAGAAAGCGATCACCATCGCGAGTTCGGGCCATGCGCCGAGGAACAATCCGTTGAGTGCCATCAGTTTGATGTCTCCACCGCCCATCGCTGTTTTGCGTAAGACTGCACTTCCAATCACTGCAACCAACCACAACGCCATGCCTCCCGCAACAGCACCAATCAGACGTATCAGGAGATACCAAACATCCGCGCGTTGATACGCAATCGCGCAGACGATACCGAAACCGAGTATCAATCCTGTCACGATGAGAGTGTTTGGTATAATATAGTGCTGTGCATCAATGACGGAGATCGGCAGTAGCACTGAGACGAAAACGAGTGCGAGTAGAAATTCGAGGGTCAATCCGAAACGGTAATATAGAAAGAGAAATATCCCTGCTGTTGCAAGTTCAACGAAAGGATATAGAATAGAAATTGTCGCTTGACAATGCCGACACTTTCCGCGTAAAAGTAGGTAACTCAGGACAGGGATATTGTCGTAAAGGCTTATTGGTGTATTACATTCTGGACAAAAAGAACGGCGCGGCGAATGAATTGACAGATCTTCGCGTGGAATTCGATAGATACAGACATTGAGAAAACTACCGATTGCTAAACCGAAGAGAAAAATAAAGACCCACATATTTTTTATTGTTGTTAGTCTTCAGTTTCCAGTTTCCAGTTTCCAGTTACAAGAGGTTTTGGATAGTTCCAAAGTTTCTTTCTCGTTACTGACCACTGGCTACTGGTAACTGATACTCTGATAACTAATTACCACCAATATTTCTCACCGAGGTGCGCGTCTGCATGATAAACTCTACTGATTTCTGCGACACCACCGATTCTATATTTTTCGGGCGCGCGTGGATGATTTTTTGCTATTCCTACCTTATAACTCTCTGGAAGAAGGACATAACGATCGCCCCAAGGTGTTTGGGGAACAGATTCCAGATAATTCCCGCGCCACCCATCAACACCTGGGTCTGTCACCAGTGCGTCCAAACTTGTCGGATAATCCCCGGTGTGCCTATAGTACTTCTTGATAGCAACGGCGACGGTTTCAACGTCTATATCTGCTGTGCTTACCTTACGCTGTTCTAACCAGGGTGGAAAAGAGAGTAAGCCAATCACAGCAACGATGGCAATGAGAATAAGCAGTTGAAGGCGGGTCATTCCGCTGTTTTTGATGATGTGATTCTGTAGCATCGTTAGCCCAAACTATTCCTCGGAATCCGGACGTGAAATACCGTACTTGTTCATTTTTTTGTATAAGTTGCTTCGCTCAACCTCTAACGCCTCCGCTGTGCGCCGGATGTTCCAGTTAAATTCCTCCAAAGCCGCGAGAATGCACTGCGCCTCGGCGGTATCCATCATCTGACTTAAGGCGGTCCCCTGTTTGTAGAGTGCGACACTCGGCAGCGACTGTAAGGCACTGAGGTCCAAAGCATCATCTGTGAGTTGAGATGACGCCGACAATTGGGGTGTTAGGGAGAGAGCCTCAGCAACATCGGGTGCCATGACGACATCTCTGTTTACCATAATAAGGAGCCGTTCGACGATGTTCTTTAGTTCTCGGATGTTCCCGGGCCAGTTGTAACTTTGAAACACGGTATAAGCCCCCGGATCAATGGCTTTTGGAGTAGACCCCATATTGAGTTGCAGACGTTCGGCGAAGTACTGGACTAACACCGGGATATCTTCTACACGTTCCCGAAGCGGTGGCACCTTAATAGGCACAACATTCAGCCGGTAGAAAAGATCGCGTCGGAAGCTTCCGTTCTCAATTTCTTCAGAGAGATTTTTGTTCGTCGCAGCGATAATGCGCACATCTACCGTCCGGATCTGATTACCGCCAAGGCGTTCAACTTCGCCGGTTTCGATAACTCGGAGCACCTTTGCTTGCGCCTTTAGGCTCATATCTCCAATTTCATCAAGAAAAAGGGTTCCACCGTCTGCAAGTTCAAAACGTCCCTGCCTTCGAGAGTCGGCACCCGTAAATGCGCCGCGCTCATGTCCGAAGAGTTCGCTCTCAATGAGTTCATCGGGCAATGCAGCACAGTTGAGGGGAATAAAAGTTTTTGCTGCGCGTTTGCTCTTTTGATGGACAGCGTTGGCAACGAGTTGCTTACCCGTGCCGTTCTCGCCAGAGATCAAGACACCGAGCTTGCTTCCCGCGACCCGATCAATCTGTGAGCGGAGGTGCGAAATAGCGGTACTCTCACCCACCATCTCATCAATAGGCACAATCTGTGATTTCAGAATCTCATTTTCTTGCGAGAGACGCGATATCTCCAAAAACGGTTGAACACTGGACAGAATTTTATCAATACCGATCGGCTTGGTGATGTACCGTTTCGCGCCGAGTTCCATCGTCTTAACAGCGATTTCGATATCCTGCTGCGCCGACATCATCACGACGTTTAAGTCTGGGTAGCGTTCACGGAGTTTCACGAGCGTCTGGACACCATCCATGCCGTTTTCCATACGGATATCCAATAACACCAGATCCACATCAGTTTTCATCGCCTGTTTCAATGCTTCCTCACCACTCGCAGCTGTCAGGGCTTGGTATCCGCGCATCTTGAGCCCTTGGGATAACATCTTAAGGATATTTTTTTCGTCGTCTACAATCAGAATAGTTTCCATTGTCTTTGTCCTAACGCATTGGGTTTAAAGTTCATCGTTCTTCAGTTTCCAGTTTAGGTTTTAAACCTGTGAGTGGTGTCAATTCTTCTGGTTCTGGCGTTAATTCTTCGGAACGTTCAGATGGGTCGTCTGAGAAACGGATACGGACTGTTGTACCTACGCCCTCGGTACTTTGAAAATCAATCTCGGCACCATGTTCGGCAACAATCTGTCTAACAATTGGTATGCCGAGCCCGCGTCCATCTGTTTCTGACTTCGTTGTGAAATACGGAACAAAAAGATTCGCCATCGTTTCATCGGACATACCGTGCCCTGTATCGTGGATTTCCAGTGAAACCGTGCCGTGGATGTCGGCGTTTATCGTTCCCCCATCTCTACTGTTTTCGTTGTTCTGTGGTGAACTGGGCACGAAATAAGTTTTAACTTTAATCGTACCACCATCAGGCATCGCTTCAATCGCGTTTTTCAGGAGGTTACCGAGTACCTGTGCGATCTGCTTTGGGTCAAGCAGCAGTTGTGGAAGTTGTTTCAACTCAGTTTCGACCTGAATCTTAGAAATATTTTCAAGCCAAAGTTCACCGTTAGCATTCGAGCGTGTCAAGTTCTCGTGTCCTAAAATTATCGCTGTGCCTTCGTGTTCCTGATCGAGAGCTGGCACTTGTCCACCCGTGTATAACGTCAGAATGGATCTGACAATATCATTTAACTGGGAGGGTTTTTTCTCGGGTTTCGGCATCTGCGCAAATTGATGAAACCCATCTATTAACTTTCCGATGCGATCAACTTCCTCAATGACGGTATCTGTACACTCCTTAAATATCTGCTCAAAAACCTCAGGTTTAGATTTTGCCTGCTGTAAATTTTCGACAGAGAGTCGGATCGGGAACAGCGGATTTTTGATTTCGTGCGCCACCTGCCGTGCGACATCTCGCCATGTTGCCGCACGTTCTGCCGCCATACGCTCCTCTAAGCTCAGTTTCAGGTCGCGCGCCATCCGGTTGAACCCATCCGCGAGCTGTCCTATCTCATTGTGTGATTGGATGACAACACGATGATCGAGATTGCCAGCAGCGATGTGGCTAACCCCTTCACGTAGCGTCGCAATAGGACGGGTGATGCGACGGCTGATGATGTAACTGATGAGATAAACCAATACCAGACCAACGACACCACTTAAAAGCAGTGTAAGTGTAAGCCGCCGCTGCCATTTCATTTGGCGCGCATGCGAATATGCAACAATTAGGTCAACAGGCGGTGTTTCACGTGTCGTCGCGAAAGCAGAGTTAAAAGGTGTTATTCGAGAAGCGGTATAAGTACTCCCCTCGGTTTCTTCTGATCCGTCTAAAGTGACTTTTTGTCGGAGTTGCGAACCGGAAAGTAATTGAAACCGATTGTCAAGTGGGACGTGCCGGGCGGCATTATTCAATGGAAGCCAATTCTCCGATTCTTCAGTACTGAAACCTGTCGTGTCAGATGTTTGCGGCTTTCCGACAAGAAAAATTGGATGCTCGTCTGACTGAATACTCGTTTGGGTTGTTTCCAGCCATGTTTGCAAGCGGTAGCCACCTGTAACGAATCCCCATTCTCCCGATTCCCTTACTTGAACCACAAACTGTAATCCGAGATCGCTCTGTTGCGGAATATATCTGAGTTGTATGTGTCCGCCCTCGTTGTCAGCCCAATTATATGTGCGTAGATTTCTTCCAGTTTTTAGGTTCGGGTATAGCAATTTGCCATCTGCGGTGCCATACTCAAAGAGGTCAAAGTCTGGTGTCGGTAGATAACCGATGGTAGACCCTCTTTCTATGTAGCCAAGTAATCTCTCATCAGCGGCTGTAGCGTGAACCTCCTTCTGAACTTTGTTAAGGAAAACCTGGTAACTGTTTGAAATTGTGCCTTGGAGGGTTTCAACATACTTATCAATTTCCCTTTTAAAAGCGAGCTGGATCAGGAAACTGGTACTCCCAAAGACAACACCAAACATGACGAGGAAAATGAAGCCGTAGGCGATAAATATCTTATCATGAAACTGTAGAGTAGAGAGTTTATTCCACATGTCTTGACCGTCTACTTGCTATTCGCAGTTGATGGCAAGGCAAACTTCCGGAAATTCCGTTTATAACCTTCAACACCATCTTGGAGATATGTTAACTCATTTCCGCCATCGGTGTCAAGATGCAAATCTTGGAGTCTGCCTTTTACCGCGATGGTATCCATTAAGACACGCATCAACTGACAAACAGATTTAATATCCCGTTTTGAAAGGGTTAACGTTGCATTGGATACACCTTTCTTGCTGAAATCCAAGGCGGTGCCGCGGTAGGAGGCGGTCTGCAGGTGCGTCATGGATAACCCTTCAAAATCGGTTAACTTTCTGTCCATTTTAGTGTCTCTCGGCAGCACTAAATCGGTGCCAAGTTCCTTCCAATGGATAAATAGGACAATTTTATCTCTCGGACCGGCGATGATGCCGTTGAGGATTGAGTGGTTACTCGTGGGGCCCTTCGCATTTATGACGTTAGAACCAGCCCCGCGTTCTTGAATAGATTCCGTACAAAGTTGAACAAACCACTCACCGAGGCAGTTGTTATCGGCATAGTTATAAAAAACAATAGTGCCTTTGCTGTCAACTTCTTCAGCGAGGTGAATCCAGCGAGCGAGTTGATAGGCGACATTATCTTGATGTTCACAAGGCAGGAAAAAATCCTCGTGTGCTTGTTTCACACCTTCCACCGCG
This sequence comes from uncultured bacterium, assembly GCA_964593655.1. Classification (GTDB taxonomy): domain Bacteria; phylum Poribacteria; class WGA-4E; order WGA-4E; family WGA-3G; genus WGA-3G. The sequence goes on from CAZQIP010000195.1 coordinate 9,997, forward strand.
GCACGGATGCGGGTTTCTGGGGTTTCGCCTTTTCCCGCTGTCATAGCGAGAAAGAGCAGACCGACTGGCGAGAAGGCTGAGAACCGGCCGCCGACACCATCGGGGACAGGAAGTAGTGTGCCTCCGTAAAAAGGGGATTGTCCATGCATTCGGAACAGTACACTGTCAGCGGTTAGTCCGGTCGTCGCGAGGACCTGCTGCTGATAGTTTACATCACCAAGCACTTCACGGATAATCATCAATGTCGCCATTGTCTCGGTTGTTGTGCCGGATTTACTGATGACGTTGAAGAGCGTTTTCTGGAGGAGATTTCGCGTTTTGAGCATCTCAATTAAGCCGCCGAGTTTGCGTGGGTCGAAGGTATCACCTGTAAAATAGACCTCTGGAGCACCGCCGCGTTCTTCAGTCGATAGCAAGTTATGGTATGGATGATTGAAAGAATCGTGGAAGACACGCGCACTGAGATCAGAGCCACCTATACCAATGACAACCAGGGCCGAAAAATCTTCGCGCGCACGCGTGGCTAACGTCGTGACTTTGGCAATATCTTCGCCTTGGAGATGACTGCGGGTCCAGGCACGAAGTCCGAGTTCCAAGTCGGTAAGCGGTGCTGATGCCTCTTCCTGAAATCGCGCGTGAATCTTCTGCAAAGCGGCATCAACCTTCTGTTGCGCGGTCTGTGGAGATGAACTTGACCCGCTATCGTCAAGCGAAAAATGGAGTTTTCTGTCCAACAAAATCTCCCTTTTACTAAATTCTTCCATATTTGTCCGAGAGGCGGACGATATCTTCTTCATCAAAATGCCCGAACGAGATTTCGAGGATCCGGTAGTCTTTCGATTCACCGATGAGTTGATGTTTCGCACCCTGCGGAATAAACACAGGTTCCATGGGTTTAGGACGTTGAGTGGTACCGTCAAGTTTCAAGCAGGCACCCTCGTCAAGCGGAATCCATAACTCACTCCGGTGGTGGTGATACTGATAACTCACCTGCTCGCCTGCCCGAATTTCTAAGATTTTGACAGTGACAGGTTGATTGAGTACATATTGTATGAAGCCACCCCAAGGTTTCTCAACTATTGTTATCTCTTGAAGTTCTTGCGCGGATAATTCCATGATTTAGTCTCCGAACCGCGGTACGCAATCGTTAAAAATGCTTATAAAAATATAGTAGATAGTGTATCATATAGATTAGCGCGAAGTCAACCGAAAACTGGGGTAGCACCAGAGGTATTCAGTTTTCAATAAGAAACCATTTAACGCAGAAACCAGTCGCTTTTCTGACTTCAACGTTACGGCACACAGAGTGTGCCTACTACTATGTTTAAAAATGCGATTTCAACACTTATTGAGAATAGCATTGCGGAAAGGGTCTTTCCTGGGGCTGTCGCCTATATCCTCACGGATGAAAAGGTGCTTTACCACGAGGCGTTCGGTTTCCGATCTATAAAGCCGAAACGATTACCGATGCTTCGGACGACACTGTTTGACTTGGCATCGCTGACCAAACCAATTGTCATCGGGACGCTCTGCATGCAGCTTGTTGAGAGCGGCGAACTCTCCCTCAATGCGCCTGCTGAGGAATACTTGCCGGCGTTCAGACAGAAAGGTGTAACACTTACCCATCTGTTAACACATACCTCAGGACTTCCGGCATGGGTCCCCCTCTACTTGCGAGCGGGTTCGCGCGAGCATGTGACTTCTTATCTCGGTGAGGTAGCATTGGAATCTCAACCTGGAGAGAAGGCGGTGTATAGTTGCTTAGGGTATATTGTGCTGGGTGCGCTGCTTGAAAAGGTAACGAAACAACGACTCGATAAATTGGCACAGGATCGGATATTCGCACCGCTTGGTATGGAGCAGACGCTGTTCAATCCGCCCCAAGCGTGGCATGGAAACTGTGCGGCTACTGAGGATTCTAACAGTTTTGAACGCCGGATGGTAAGTTATGAACGCTACGACTGGCGAGAAGGTGTAATTAGTGGACAGGTCCACGATGAAAATGCACATTTTCTTGGTGGCGTTTCAGGCAATGCGGGACTCTTCTCTACATCGACGGATCTCGGAAAGTTTTGCAGGGCGTTAATGGACAACGGCGGTACGCTATTACGTCCGGAGAGCCTCAGCACGATGCGTCAAGTCGCCTCAGCGGAAGGGGAACGCCGCTGTATCGGTTGGGCAGTGACAGATGATGGATGCCTTTATCATACTGGGTTCACGGGTACTTCAATACGGATATGTTTAAAAAGAAAACTCGCGGCTATTCTGCTGACAAATCGGGTACACCCCGATGCCGATCGACGCGGTATTATTGAATTTCGGAAGATGTTCCATAGTTTGATATACACTTAAAAACAATATTCAAGCATTCAATTTCCGGCCTTGCGTTCAACACACAAACCTTTATTATGTCTTCCACAACAAACCCTCAGAAAATTGAATTAGGACTGAGCATCTTGCTCAGAGAGAAAAGCGATTGGATTCGAGGGAAATCAATCGGGCTGATTACAAACCATACGGGGGTCGATGCTGCCCTCCAAAGCAACTATCGACTTTTTGCCGAAGCACCCGCGTGTCAGCTTTCTGCGATTTTTTCGCCAGAGCATGGACTCTGGGGAGCAGTCCAAGACGGTATTGCTATCAATAGTGTTGAAACACCTGATGAAAATCCAGGAAGCGTGCCGGTTTTTAGCCTCTATGGGCAGTCGATGCGTCCGACAGCAAGTCAACTTGAAGGCATAGACCTGCTTATCTATGATATGCAAGATGTCGGTGCGCGTTATTATACCTACATTTCGACCTTACTCCATGCAATGGAAGCCGCCAGCGATTGTGGAATCGAATTTATCGTCGCTGACCGACCGAATCCAATTACCTGCACTGCTGTAGAGGGACCAGTGTTAGAAAGCGGCTCTGAATCGTTCGTGGGGATACACACGATTCCTGTTCGTTATGGGTTGACAATCGGCGAATTGGCGGTATTGTTGAAAGCGGAGCGCGTGCCGTCCTGTCAACTAAAAGTGGCGTGGATGCGCGGATATAAACGCGGCATGTGGTACGATGACACAGGTTTGCCGTGGGTGCCACCATCGCCGAATATGCCGACACTCACAACAGCAGTGCTTTACCCGGGTTTATGCCTGTTTGAAGGAACAAATATGAGCGAGGGACGCGGCACGACGAAGCCGTTTGAATACATTGGGGCACCTTGGTGCGATGGCGAAAGATGGGCAGAACTGCTGAATAACTATCAACTACCCGGGGTTCGGTTCCGGCCCGTTGTTTTTACACCTGCGCCAGCGACTGAAACCACAAAGCATGCAAAGCAGACCTGCAGCGGCGTTGCAATCCACATTACCGATAGAGCGGAATTCCGACCCATAGAGACAGTTCTCCAGATGTTATCCATTTTAACTACCGAATATAGAGACGATTTTGAGTTTTTACCTGCCCATTTTGACAGGTTGGCAGGTAACATCTGGCTCCGAGATGCTTTATCAAATGGAACATCAGTGGATACAATTCAGGCGCGGTGGGTGCAGGAACTTCAGACTTGGCGCGACAACACAACACAGTATCATGCCTACGCTTAAGGAAGAGTGATGAAAGCGTTTATTGAATTGCTTAATAAAGATAAAAAATGTGTTATCGGTTTAATGTCCGGCACCTCTGTTGACGGCATTGATGCTGCCATCGTTGAGATTACCGGACACGGCTTGGAAACGAAAGTGGACCTCATCGTTTTTGAGACCTTTCCCTTTCCGCCCGGCGTGCCAGAACGCATCCTTGCGCTTTGCCACCCCGATACTGGTCGCGTTGATGATATCTGTGAGATGAACTTTTATATCGGACACCTCTTCGCGGAGGCTGTGAAACATATTCTGCAAAAAAGTGGAATGTCTGCTAACGACATTGACCTTATCGGTTCGCACGGGCAAACGATTCACCACCTACCCGGAAACACAATTGCTGATTTGCGAATTGGACAAGGAGAAAAAAATGCTAAAGGCAAAGCCTCTGTCCAAACCGCATCGGAAACCATTTTTTGCCATCGGCAAAAAATGAGCAAAAACCCAATATTTAAAAAATCGACATTGCAGATTGGCGAGCCTGCAGTCATCGCGCACGAAACTGGGATTCCGACGATAGCGGATTTTCGCGTCGCAGATATGGCAGCAGGCGGTCAAGGCGCGCCGTTGGTATCATACATCGACTATCTACTGTTCCATAACAGCGTTAAAACAGTCGGATTCTTGAACATCGGCGGAATCGCGAATCTCACGGTGCTGCCTGCAGACGGAACGTTTGATGCCGTCTCTGCTGCGGATACGGGGCCCGGCAACATGTGTATTGATGCCGTTATATCGGAAATCACGGAAGGGGCGGAACACTACGATAAAGATGGCAGGCGGGCCGCACAGGGTACACCGCGTCAACCCCTCATTGACGAATGGTTAAAACACCCGTTTTTCCACCAGTCCCCGCCGAAAACTACCGGACGTGAGATGTTTGGGCACACTTATACAATGGAATGTCTGGCGGCTTGCCGTGAACATGAACTTTCAGAAAACGATTGCATCGCGACACTGACCGAGTTGACAGTCCAAACGATTGCCGACTACATCGCGAAATTTGTGACTGAACAGAACCCGATAGACACGCTTTATGTCAGTGGGGGTGGTGTCCACAATCAGACAATCATGCGACGACTCAGCGAACTCCTATCAGATACATCGGTTGAACCTGTAGACAACTCCGGTATCTCGGCGGATGCGAAGGAGGCGATTGCGTTCGCGATTCTGGCGAATGAGACACTCCACGGAAACGCCGGGAATCTGCCTTCAGCGACAGGGGCATCCGTTCGGAAAATTTTGGGCAAGTTCGTGTGTCCATGATTTATTGGTTGTCGGTCATCAGCAATCGGCTCTCGGTATGCTATTGACACGGTTGAATCTCTTTGCAAGAAAGGACAACGTTGACGGTTATCTTCGGTGTGAGAAGCGTCGCTTGGAAGTGTTTAGCCATGCGGATGTGTCTAACTTGAGGATTTTCCGCTGTCCTTTGCGGTCAAGGGTTACTTGCTTTGATTGGATGTCAACGACTTTAGAGTTCACATCAAGGGTATCACCGATGCTGACGATGTGCGTCTTATTTCCGGCAGTGGAAACTTGGATAATCGCCTGGGGCGGTGTTTTTCCGTCTTTGGGGACTATTGTGCCGAGCAGCCGATAGGCGGGTGGTGGAACGGGGCGCGTCCAGCCGAGTGGACGGAACAGATTGTTGTCTATGATCGTGCGGTAGAAATCCGATTGCGAGGCAGAAGGCAGCGGGGAAGATTGGAAGCGGGCGCGCGACGGGGTGCGGGGCTGCTCGCTGAGGCGAGAGGGGGCATTCAGGGTCCCCTTGACGGGAGCGGGTTCAGGTATCGGTGGCGAAGGCGAGGGGAAACTTACCACAAAGACAATCCCAAGTAAAACCAACGCGCCAGCAATCAGAAGATTACCGACGCGCTTGTTGATAAGGTTACGTTGTGTTTTACTCATTGTGGCTACTGTGACCAACACTTCTCGCCCTGGCGAATTGCGGCAGAACAATCGGGTTTGGGACCTTGACACAACCGCCAGGATTTACCACAGGTGCTGAACCGACACGTCCGTTGCCTATGCTGATGATTCCACCAATTTGTATACCCAGCACATGACCAACCTGTCGCACTACAGCCACCGCAGGGTCCTAGGCGATGCTCGGTTGAAGAATTCACTGACGCAGTGCAAGCCGAGCGACCACACGAAACCGTTGTCGAGGGTGGCGATGGATACGAATGCGTATGGGAGTCACACGCATAGAAATTCGTCACCGTACAATAATTCCCGTTAGAATCCGTTGAGGTACAACTCGCTTGCAGCGAGTGGTCGCTCCCGTCGCATTCATAGTGAGCGTGCGACGATGGACACGATTCAGACACCCACTCATGATCCGAGGCAGTGATTTGACATAAATAACCTACGTGTGTATCGTCCCCACAGGGTGCTGTGCCCCACGCATGGTCGCCCGATTCGCTTGAGGTGCCGCTATGCACACCACACGCAAAGGTGGTCGTCGAAGGGGGACTATCCGTATTGCTATTGCCACTGACCAAACCCTGTTCAGTTGCGCTCTTGGATTCACTGACGATATTTTTCGGTTGAGGATTTTCGCCTGCATTGAGTGCCCTTCCCTGAGCCCAGGCCCACGGGTTTAGATACCATGGAGCGTTTGCCGGTGTATCGTCCCACCCAATATATCTCTGGGCCCTACCGGTCCCTGATATATAAAGAGATCTCTCTTGGTTAGCCAGCCCAACTTGTTTGATGTACGAGACATTTGTTCTGGTGCCACCACCATACGCAACATAATCGGATGAATGAACGACACGATTGCTGCTGGGATCTGTGTATTGATTTGTCATTGGTGGGGTGCCATCACTGATGAATGTAGTGTTGCCGGTGCCTTTCACTTTCCCGTCCGCGCGATATTCAACAACATTTGCTATTGTGCCATCAGCACTTTTGAGCCCCGATGCCCACATATGCACTGCGCTTCTGGCATACGCATTTATGTACTGTCCTTCGCGTCTGATATATTCTCCTGCCGTAACTTCACCACATTTCTGCCCATGGAAATAGAGAAAATTCTCGGTGGTGCCTTGTGATTCTGGAAAAGTGTAGTCGCTAACATTGATGCCTTCTACGCAAAGGGATATGGTGATAAGAGCAATTAGGATGAGAAAAGGGACAAAAATATTTTTCATAATGTACTCCTATTTTGAAATGGGTTGGTTGGTATAAGGGTTGAAGTTGTAATTCCAGCCCTGTAGTTCTTCTAATTCTGTAGCGGACATGGTCTCTGGGTAAACGTGGAGCATTTCAGCGGTGTTGTGGTTTGATAAACCGTAACTGTAACTCCCTGTGTACCTTTCTGTTTCTTCATCATAGCCGATGTGGAACGTGTAATTTTTGTCATGCTTTATGCGAAACTCACGGCCATCGTGAAGATGAAAGAGATTCCAATTGGGGTCTTGGTCCCCCATTTCTACACGGTAGACATCAAACCATTGTCCGCGGAGTCCACCTTCAGAGGAGATGAGTTCATAAATTTCAGGGTAGTTCCATATCTCCTGGTACCACCAATCGGCGCGAAACCCGCCTATTACAGGAATAGGGTATTTCTGGGAATGCTCGGAATTTGCGTGATACAGTTTTTCATCTTTTATGAAGGCGGGCCAAACTTCTTCAATAGGACGTTTGGGATTGTAGTTTTCGATGACAGTTGTTGTGAGTGTCTTTATACGATTCTCTAGTGCGGAGTAAGCTGTTGGGTTTTCTTCTTCCGACAGTGCCTGATAATCCCAGTTAATCCATTCGAGGGGCATTTTGAGGTGTTCTGGGATCTCCTCAGGCATTAACGGATTTGACCAAGGTACCGGAGAGAGACTTTCGCTGTTTCTCAGTGCAATGGTGTCCTCCGCGTTTGAGTCTGCTTCAGCGTGCCAAGTGCCATCTTCATGGACATGTCCGTTCTGTTCTGTCTCCCCAATAGGAGCTTCTGCTTTCGGTTTCGGCGTGGGTTCGACAGGCGTATAAATCTTTATCGGTTCTTCGGGGAGGTCTGTGCGTAGGAAGTAAACACTCACAACACCACAGATGATAAGAACCAAAATACCTATAAAAATGCGGTTGGATAACAGATTTTTCAACATCTCTTATTCTCCTTTGGGTTAGGACATCGCCAATCAGATGTCGGGATTAAGGCTTTGGTGCGGTATCTGCTCTGTATGGACAAGCAGGAGCCGGATACGGGCAAACCTGATCGCGGGGTGCCTCTGGGCATGCCTGTGTGCGTGTAAATAGACAGACGATTACACCGACACCTATCAGCAGCACAAGCGGCAACAAACGCTTCAGTCGTTTCCATACAGAGAAGATCAATACCATAACCTATTAAAACCCAAAAGGAAGATTGTTTTCAAGACCTATTCAGGGCGCGCTGAACGCATCAAGAAAACAGGTGAGAAGATAATAGCAACCCTTCATAAAAGGCATCGTTGCTATTTGGGCAAAGACTGCAACCCTCAACAATTCAAAACAGGTTTGCACCTTCACCTCACTTAAACAGATATGTAAACTCCCCCGGGTATTTCGCCTCAAGCTGCTCTCGGAGGGTTTGCTTACCTCGCCGCCATCGGGTTTTGACAGCATCTACGGAGATATCCAATATCTCGGCTATCTCTTTCTGCGGCATCTCAGGATCCGCAAATTTCAGTCGGAACACTTCACGTTCCGATTTCGGCAGCCGATCCACCATACTGTGGACGATGTCCAAATGTTCTTGCGCGATAACGAGATTGTCAGGTTGCTGATTCCTCGGCGCAGTGTAAGGGGCTCTTGTCTCCAACACACTGTCATCAATTGGTTCGTGTATTCCCCACTTGGACCTGTCTCTGAAATATTTCGCCAAATGACCTTCCGCGATCTTGTAGAGCCACCCTCTGAAACTTTCAGGCTTCTGAAGTGTAGAGAGGTTCACCATCGCCTCAATCAACGTCTCTTGGACGAGGTCTTTCGCATCTTCAAGGTTTCCTGTCTGATTCACGAAGAACCGGAACAGTTTGCCTGTATATCGTTTGCAGAGGGTATCCCATGCATTTTTATCACCATTTCGATACGCCTCCACGAGTTTTCCATCGCTCAATCTCCTACCAACTCCTAACCTGAGTCCCGTCTATAATAGCGGCACGTTAACGTTTGGTTAAGAGTAGTGACAAAATTGGGCAAGAAGGTGACATTAATTTTCACACTATTTTTCTCTAACATCATCTGTCATAATCTAACATCATCTGTCATAACACATGCATAATTGCGTATATTATGTGTTCATTGTTTCATTGTGTTAAGGGTCTAAATCGGACGAAAAGGTGACATTAATTTTCGATTTTTCTGATAACGTGTGTTCAATAGGCAGTTAAATCTAAAGCATTACCGTCCTATTTCCTTTAAAGACCTCATTTTTCGGTGGAAATCGTGCATAATGTTCCATCCATCTTTAAAATGTAGATAGATTGGTTCGTAGTAGTGCGATTTATCGCACTGCTTCGCAGTGAGAACCGCTCAGAAACGGGCAATAACGCACTTCGCATTTGGGCGAGTACGCCGCAGAATTGCCCCACTACGAATGGGATTACTCCCAATTTTAGACTGGACAGACCAGTAGAAAAAATAAATTTGCCTTTCCAAATTATATATGTTATCATATATAATCTATACTAAAATTAACATCAAACACGAGGATCCTATAATCCCAATTCAGGCAAACAAAATGTTACACTTCCTACCAAATTATTTTTTTCGCAACAGAACGTCAACACCGAAAACGCCTCAGAAACCAGACACCACGCGAGTTCACACGCACAAACAAAAAACATGCAATGTTACACTGGTGTAACATTTTAAGGCATCCACATCAACAAAATGCATCGGGAGAAACCGCCAGGAAAAAAAACGGAAAATTACGTCACATTCCCATACCACACGTGGCTTCTGCACGTCACTGTGACGTTTAAAACGTCACACTGCCCAAACACAAAATTGACATAGACACTTTTGACGGGTCAGAATCGAAACAGACAACTGAAATTTTCATAGCAATTTTCATAGCAGCCTTCATAGCAACCGTTAATGAAAACCGTCTAAAACCCAATCGTGGTAAAGGATTATAGCTTTTCAAGAAACATATTGAATTTACAACTTTGCTATGAAAACTGTGAAATTATAAAGTCTGTCTCATATAGGTCATTTAGTTTTATATATTCACTTGTAAACGAAAATCGAAATCGGAACCGAAAACTAAATAACTCTGACCAAAACCGCTATTTTCCTTGATTTATTGGCAATATATTTGGTATAATTAAGGACAAAGCAGACTGAAATTTTTCGGCGAGCGATCGCAGCCCATAACCCCAAAAGTACACACGTCTAACCCGAAACCGACAGGACAACCACAGCATGGCGGTACGAGAAGGAACTTCAGAGAGATTTTGGTGTGTTAAACAGATAAATATCTTCCAAGATCTCTCCGAGACAGATGTAAAGGCACTTGAACGGATAACGACCTTCAAACAACTGAAATACGAAGACACCATTTCTACCGAAGGCGTTTACCTGCTGAAAGAGGGACGCGTCAAAATCTATGAAACACCGACTGAAGGAGAACCTGTCACTTTAGAGGTACTGGAACCCGGCGAAATCTTTGGAGCAGTCGCGTGGAACGACAACGCAGCACATCGGAACATCACTGCTGAAACACTTACAGAAGCCGTCATCGGTATCGTTAGCGCGAAGAACTTCCAATTCTTCCTGAAGCGAAAAACGCATTTAGCGATACCATTCAAACGGCCACTGCTTCAGCGTATCCGATCTGCTATAGACGCTGTCCGATGTCGTTTACGGATTCCCGATATGGCAAAATCCAAATGGGCATCTGCGAAAGCATCAAACGCTATCGACTTAACCAAGACCCGAAAGCCATCGCGAAACGGAACAACCAACCCGTTTCCAAACATTGCGTTTCGGAGTCCGGCATCGCGGCTTGCACTGCTGTTACGCAACTACGCCGACGCGCCGACGCAGAAGCGCACAACTATCAGGCACGGTTCGCAATGCACCTTACGTAAACTTTCGACCAAAAAAATAGCACAATTAATCGGCTGCACTGCCGAAAATACAGAAGCACTCCTAAATCAGTTTAAAGCGCACGAAGTCCTTGAAAAACGGTATCGACGCATTCAGATATTAGACCCGTGGCACCTCAAAAAGATTGCCAACGCAAGAATGGCATCGCTACCGTCGAAAACTATCGAAAATCAAGAGAATACGGAAACTTATGAGCAAAACGAACCCTTACTTGCAACTCGACCGACAGATCGTCGGTGATATCTATACTTCGCAAGAGGTGATGAACAACCTGACCGTCTTATGCGATGAATACGGTTCCAGGTTCGCTGGAACACCTGAAGAGTATGCAGCCGCGAACTTCATTGCAGACTGCTTCAAACGATACGGACTCCAGAACGTCAGACTTGAAGATTATCCTTATGCCGGTTGGACGCGTGGCACGGCGACCCTTGAGGTGTTGGCACCTATCCGCCGAACACTGCACTGCATCTCGCTCCCTTACTGCCCCGCTGACGACATTACGACCGAATTAATCTCCGCCGGACACGGAAGCCCCCCTGAATATGAGGCACTCGGTGATACCGCTACAAATAACCTTGTCATGGCAAAGAGCTCTTCACCGCCCGACCTTGGGAGATGGGTACACCGCAAGGAGAAGTTTGAACGTGCGGTCCTCGCTGGCGCGAGCGGATTCATTTTCGTCAGTGAACATCCCGGTGTCGGACCCGAAACAGGGAGCCTTCAAAACGATAGACCCGCACCGATCCCGGGTATATCCGTTTGCAAAGAGGATGGCGAATTCTTGACGCGGTTACTGGAACGGAAACAAGGAAAAGTAACACTGAAACTTCAAACCACGGACATTAATGAACCGCGTACATCATGGAACGTCGTAGCGGATTTGCCCGGTTCTGAAAACGGTGCGGAGATGGTGGTTGTCGGTTGCCATTACGACGGACACGACATCTCGCAAGGCGCGCATGATCCTGCCTCAGGCATGGTATCTGTCATAGAAGCCGCCCGTGTCCTATCCGCATACGCCGGTGATTCGCTCAAGCGTACCGTCCGGTTCATCGCCTTTGGCACAGAGGAAATCGGACTCACAGGCGCGTTTCGGTATGTTGACGCGCACGACGCAGAGTTGGATAACATCCGGTTCATGCTGAATATGGATGCCGCGGGTGGAACAAGTCGCAAAGGTATTGTCCTACACCATTGGGACGCTTTGGGACCGTTCTTCAACACTGCCCGTGAGCAGATGCATGCCGAAATGCCAGTCGGACAAAAAGTGCATTCCTACTCCGATCACTTTCCGTTTTTCCTGAAAGGGGTACCTTCCAGCCACATAGGTGACCCGGAGGCACTACCGTCTGGCAGAGGGTTCGGTCATACGGCTTATGATACACTGGAAAAGGTGAAACTGGAAAATCTACGTGCCGCCAGCGCAGTCGGGGCAAGGATAGCCCTTCGATGCGCGAATGCCGACGATTTTCCGGCGAAACGGCGGACATCCGAAGCCGTCCAAGAAATCGTTGACACCGATCCAGGGTTAGAGGGATATCGTATCTCCCTGAAGTTAACGCGCTAAGTTTTGGAAATCAACCACTTGCAATAAAAAACAGATTATGATACTTTTACGTCGTCCCTACAGTTATATTATCCTGCTGTTCCTATGTCTGTCTGCTATATTTGTAGGCACGCTTTTTAACAGGACGCACAGTGCGGAATTCAGCAACACAACGCACAGTGCGGAATTCAGCAAAGAGACTGCACAAAATGCAGTAACCGCATCACGGCGGACCGCAATCGTTACGGCAGTCGCGAAAGCCAGTCCAGCAGTCGTCAATATCAGTGCCATCCGTGAGAGACAAACGTCATTTGATGAGTGGTTCTGGGGTGAAATTCCTGCGACGCGCAGGCGTTCACTCCGAGAAGTCGGTTCCGGGGTAGTTGTTAACAAAAATGGACACATCCTCACAAACCATCACGTCATCGAAGGCGCGAATAAAATCACTGTCACTGTCCCCGATGGACGGGAATTTACAGCGCAGGTCGTCGGATACGACTATCTTTCAGACCTCGCGCTTTTGGAAACAGCTACAGCCACAAACTTACCGGAGATTCAGTGGGGAGATTCGGAATCCCTTTTGATAGGCGAATGGGTGGTCGCCATTGGAAACCCATTCGGTTTATCAATAGGCAACGCACAACCGACCGTTACCGCTGGTATCGTGAGTGCAACGCAACGCGCGCTGACGGTCGAAAACCGCTATCATGAAAACCTGATTCAGACAGATGCCTCTATCAACCCGGGTAATAGTGGCGGCGCGTTGGTCAATATACACGGTGAACTCATCGGTATAAACACGGTGCTCCGCTCAACCAGTGGCGGTTCACAAGGTGTCGGTTTCGCTATCCCTGTCAATAAGGCGAAAAAAGTCGTTCAACAAATTATCGAATATGGCAGTGTTATACCGCCTTATCTCGCCATGGAAGTACAAACCATCACCGAAGAATTGGCAGAAAAATTGTCAACACCGATGAATATCGGGGTTTTGGTGTCAGGCATAGAGAAACGGAGTCCTATAGCAAACGCCGGTATTAAACGCGGCGATGTTATTGAAAGCATTTCAGGGCACCGGATCAAAAATGAAGAGGACTTTTATGCACTCACACGTCTGCTCCCGCTCAATCAACCTATAAGGTGCGAGTTTAACCGTCGCGGTAAAAAGCAAAAGACTGAATTCAAACTAAAAACCAGACAATGGAATTATAAACCCCCGGGATGGGGTATAACATTCGCCCAACTTGACAAGGCGATGGCGCGCAAATATCAGATGTCCGGCATTATTATTACGCATGTTGATAAAGAGAGCAGATTGACGAACGTGCTTAAGCGCGGGGACCTCATCTATCAAATTGACGACACTCAAATTCATTCGCTTGAGGTTTTTAAAATCGTTAATGAAAATATCCGGTCACAATACAAGACACTCCTCTATTTTGAGCGAGACGGTGTCCATCAAGCCGTCCCTATCACTATTAATAGAAACAATCGGCGGAGATAAGTGTTCTTATAGTTTTAACCATCAACTCGTGCCTTAACACTTATAACGGAGGCGAGTTGATGGTTAAAGTTAACAGTTAACAGTTTTCAGTTAATCCACCTCACCGAATCTTGACCGAAAACGCGCGCCACATCTTTTAAACATCGGAAATCGCGTTTTCGGTCAAAGGAACATTAAAAAAATGAAATTGCAACTACCTACACTTATTGCTGTTTGCATTGCTATTCTTCTCATTGGCAGCATCTACTTTTTTGTCGGCGACAAATCGGAGTTCGGCATCGCTGTCAATTTGGAAAGTGAAGAGTTCAAACAAATTCGCACGCATGCTACAGATGCCTTCAACGCCGGACAATATCAACAAGCCATTGAACTTTACAGCCAAGCAATGAAGATGCGTCCCGAAAATGCTGAAATCTTTAACGACCTTGGAGCCGTCTACTACAAACAAGGACTTAAATATGCGGGTCCGAAGTGGCCCTCATGGGAAAAAGAATTGATAGACGAGGGGCCCGACACCGCAGTGGCAGCGCTTAAAGTCGCTATTGATAAAACAATATCAGGCGCGATCCTGTTCAAAACACGCGATGAAGCCGTCGCTGACGCTATCGAAAATGAGGCGAAACAACTCGGTGGCGAAGTATACAGGCAACGCTGGGAAAATGAGATTACGCTTAACATCCTCATCGGGGAAACAAAGACCTATCTGTTGCGAGCCAGAGATCACTATCTTTATGCCTTAGATTTGAAGCCAACACATAGCGTCGCCTATCGCAACCTCGGTTCGTTCTTTATGAAGGTCGGTAAAACGGATACGGCACTCGATTACTTTCAAGAAGCATACGAATTGGATCCGCGTGATAAGGAGTTGGAGGAATACCTCAACCAATTCAGGAAATAAAGCACAAAAATTCTCTCTCTGCATCACAGTTTGAGGGAGGAACGGTTTATGCAGCACAAACTCTGCGCAAATTGTGGGTTTCTGAACCCGTCATTTAAATTTTGCGGTGAATGCGGTATGCCACTTGAGGGCACCTCGCGTTCGGCTGAACTCCCAGCAGCAGATACGGTTTCTATTGAACAGGCTTTGCCACACGGGGCGGAGCGCCGCCAGCTAACTGTTCTTTTTTGTGATATTGTTGACTCCACGGCATTCACCGAAAAACTGGATCCTGAAGAACTCCGAAATCTCTTAGAAGTATACAGAACATGTATCATGGAGGTGGTTTTAGCACAAAACGGGCACATCGCGCGCTACTTCGGAGACGGTATTCTCGTTTATTTCGGCTATCCGATCGCACATGAAGACACAGCCCATCGCGCCGTGAGAGCCGCGTTAGGGATCGTCGCCGCTATAGAAACGCTGAATCCGTATCTCCATAGAACCTTCGGCGTAGAGATTAACGTTCGGATTAGCATTGATACAGGACGTGTTGTCGTCTGGCATATCTCAGGACAAGAAGCTCCCGAAGCGATTGACATCGTCGGAAAAATGCCGAACGTCGCCGCAAGGATGGAAAAACTCGCGACACCGAACACTGTTGTGATTGGTGATACAACGCATCAATTGGTGGAAGGCTTTTTCAAGTGTGAAGCCCTCGGGGCATCTACACTCCGCGGTATTTCGCAGCCCGTGAACATTTATCAGGTGTCAGGTGAAATTCCAGCGCAAAGCCGACTCGATATCGCCAGTGAGAGCGGATTGACACCCCTTATCGGACGGGAGCGAGAGGTTGAACTTCTCAAAGAAGGGTGGGCACAAGCACTCGCAGCCAACGGACAAGCACTCCTTATTCACGGAGAAGCCGGTATCGGAAAATCAAGATGTGTGCAGCTGATTCAGGAGCATGTTGAGAGCCACCCGGATGCAGTCACCTTAGAAGGTAGATGCTCACCGTATTACCAGAATAGTCCGCTGTATCCTATCCTTTCACTGTTCCAAGAACACGTCGTACAGTTTACAAACACAGATACGGCCCGGAGAAGACTCGAAAAACTTGAAAACTTGCTGCGGGACTATAACGTTTCGACTGTCGGACAAGATGCAGAAGCCCATACGCAGGAAACCCTGCCACTCCTCGCTGAATTATTGGACATACCTTTTGAAATACAGCGGCGAACGGAAACCGGTACCGGTGCTGGTTTATATGGTCCACCGGTTAAACAAGATACATATCCATCCGAATGGCGACGCAGACAGCGCCGCCAACAGACATTGGAAGTACTCGTCCAAGTATTGCTGAAGATGTCAGAACAGAAACCGATACTCTTTATCGTGGAGGACCTCCACTGGATCGATCCATCGAGTATAGAATTTCTGACACTCCTAATCGAAAGGATCGAAAACGCCAGAATTTTCACAATCTTGTCCTGGCGATCCGACACACATCGCTCAATAGTCTACAAAAGTCGGCACAACGTAGAGTCCAATGAAGATGTAAACTCACAGATTGTTCCGGATGGGAGCTCTACAAATTCTGCCATAGATAGCGAAATTCTGGAGAAACTCCTGCGACCGGCATGGGCGAAGACCCTGCAGTTGGAGGCACTCACACCGCCCGAAGTCGAAACAATGATTCAGCACGTTGCAGGCGACACACAACTGCCGCCAAACCTATTGACCAAGATCGTCGAAATGACTGAAGGGGTCCCTCTCTTTGTTGAGGAACTCACCCAGATGATGCTTGAAGGCGACGCACTGACACTTTCTTCTGACGCACTGGATGCAACGCGTTCACAGCCCCAAACAATGCAGGTGCCTGTGACGCTACAAGATTTGTTGACAGCGCGGCTCGACGAACTCGGGACCGCGAAGGAGATCATCCAACTCGGAGCAACACTCGGTAGAGAATGGACAGTAGAGTTGCTTCACAAGATTGCAGCCGGAGTCGATCTCGGGAATAATAGCTTCACTGATTTCTCATCCTTGAAAGATGAATTGGACAAATTAGTAAACGCATTCATCCTCAATCGCAATGAAACGACTGACAACCAGTTCCGCTATACCTTTAGGCATCCGCTTCTGCGTGAGACCGCTTATCAATCGCTGCTAAAAAGCAGACGCCAGCAGTATCATCAACAGATTGCAGAGGTCCTGGAGCGCGCCGACGGTTTTCAACCGGAACTCGTCGCGTATCACTACACCGAAGCCGGGCTGCCCGAAAAAGCCGTTGACTATTGGCAGAGCGCGGCGCCCCGTGCCTTAGAACGCTCCGCAAACGTGGAGGGTATTCGCCACATCATGCAAGGACTCGCAGCACTTGAAACGCTTTCAACAAATATCAACACCCCGGAACTCCGGGAAGCCGCCGAACGGCGGGAACTGGAGTTGCAAACGACACTCGGTACCGCACTGATTGCGACCAAAGGCTATGCATCGCCGGAGGTGGAAGTCGCCTATACACGCGCACGCGAACTGCTGGAAACACTTGAAAAAAGAGAGGAAACCGCTTTAGCAGGTCGCTCCAATGTCTCCCTTGATGGGATAAAAGATCTTCGATTCCCGGTCCTGTTCGGGCTGTGGCTCTCTCACCTCGTCCGCGGACGACTCCACTCCGCCCGTGAACTCGGCGAAGCCTGTTATGCCATTGCCAAGCAAGCCGAGAATCAAGCGTTTGAAGTCGAGGCACATCGTGCCCTCGGTGCGACCCTCTACTATTTGAGCGAATTTAACAGTGCCTTGGCACACTTGGAGGCAGGCATTAAACGTTATCAACCGCAGCACCATCCGGTACCAGCATTTCTCCACTATGTGGCAGAACCCGGAATGACGCTCCTCGCCTATTCTTCACCACTCTTGTGGTGCATCGGCTATCCGAGCCAAGCGGAAGAACGGATCCAGCAGGCTGTGAGCATCGGAAAGGACACGAACCATCCGTTTAGTGAGGCTGTATCACTCCACTTCAAAACCGTGCTTTATCAGTACCGTGGTGAACCGGAGGAAGTACACACATCGGCAACGCAGATGCTACAGATATGTCAAGAGCACGGGTTTTCCGCATGGGAAGCCGCAGCAACGGTGCTGAAGGGTTGGGCATTCGCAGCGCAGCACTGCCCTGAAGAAGGCATCGCGATGATTCGCGAAGGCATCAACGCTTGGAAAGAGACAAGGGGCGAATTACTCATGCCGCTCTTTCTCGCACTTCTTGGACAGGCACACCAACGCGCGGGACAATATAATTTAGCCTTGCAGACCCTTGATACTGCTTGGCATGTCATCACACGTACAGGCGAACGCACCTACGCGGCGGAACTCGCTCGACAGAAGGGCGAACTCTGTCTTATGCTTGCCGAGGAAACTGAGACCGACAGCAACGAGGATACGCAATCAAGCGTCGCACAAGCGGAATCCTATTTTCAGGAAGCGTTAGCGATCGCACAACAACAAGACGCAAAATCATGGGAACTCCGAGCTGCGCTGAGCTTAAGTGAATTATGGCGGACGCAAAATCGTGGTGAAGACGCATACAATTTACTTCAACCGATATATGCATGGTTCTCAGAAGGGTTGGATACAAGTGACCTTATCCGTGCCAAAAACCTCCTGGAGGAGTTACGAGTTACCAGTGACCAGTAACCAGTGGCGAGTATCCAGACTGTTAACTGAAAAAAAGGAAAAAAAAATGAGACTTGGCGTTGTTGGACTCTGCGGCGACTTCCGCACCCTTACATCAGATGAAATCGCAAACATTAAGGCTTTGGAATTTACGGGATTAAGTTTCCATTTCCGCAGCGCGGAAATTCCGTCTGTGCCACCAGATGCTTGTAACCGCTGTGTGCAAATGTTAGAAGCAGCGAAACTCGACCTCGTGCAATTCGGCATAACTTACGACGAATGCCTCTTTCATCCAGATGCCACTGTCCGAGAAGCTGCTATTGAAAGCGTCCAACGTGGTATGGAAACTGCTGTCTCTCTTGGGGCGCACCACTACCTGTTCCGTCCGGGCAGTCTCAATCCTGATGGAGCTTGGACTTCTCACCGAGATAACCATCTCCCAGAATCGATGGAACGGTTGATTGAGACCCTGAAACCGATAGCAGCACATGCCGAACAACATGAACTGACGCTTGTTATGGAGACACACGCCGTTTCCATTATGGGGTCACCCGAAATCTGCCGCGAAGTTGTAGAACAGGTCGGTTCTGATCGACTTCGCATCGTCATGGATTTCGTCAACCACTTTCAAACACTCCGACAAGTCTATGACAGCGAAGATCGTCTGAACCACATTTTCGACGTAATGGGTCCCGTGGCACCGATGGCGCATATTAAAGACATCAGTGTTCAGAACGGTTTGGTACTCCACCTCAATGAAGAAGTCCCCGGCGAGGGTGAATTGGCACTCGGTGTCGCATTAAAACGCTTTGACGCGCTCTATCCAGACGGCTATGGATTAATAGAACATTTACCGGCGGAGAAAATTCCGCTTGCGAATCGCAACGTCCGGCAAATCGCTGCCGAGAATGGTGTTCATATCTACTAAGGTTGTTGGTTATCAGTTATCAGCTATCGGTTAACAACTTGTGTCTGGAACATTTATTGTTACTGCCACAAGACATCTCTTTAACCGAAAACCGAAGACCGAAAGGTTTTTTCGCAAAAAAAAACCGAACCGACAACCATAAAGGAGGATTGACACATGTTTAGAAACATTAGGATAACACATCTTCTAAGGCTCCTCTTCCGATCCTATATGCTGACCACTATTTTTCTGACGTCCACGCTTTTGTCTACGGCATTTGGACAAGAGGATGCGATCACCGACACGCTCAAGGAAGGCACAAGTGATATTTGGGAGAGGGTACAACTTTACGGCGGCGTGATCTTAATTATCTTTCTTTTCAGTGCTTTCTTTTATCTGCTAAGACTCTTTCAGAAAGATAAACTCCTGAAGACACTCCTTAACAAATATGTCGTCTTTCAGATGAAGGAGAACAGACGTTACCGAGGCACAATGCGGCTTGAAATCTCAGGCATGGAAATTATCTCCGAGGAATCCCGGCAGCGCGGGCATGCCCCGAGTTATATC
The DNA here is from genome assembly GCA_964593655.1 of uncultured bacterium. Classification (GTDB taxonomy): domain Bacteria; phylum Poribacteria; class WGA-4E; order WGA-4E; family WGA-3G; genus WGA-3G. The sequence goes on from CAZQIP010000195.1 coordinate 29,800, forward strand.
TTCAAGACCCAAGAACGTGAAGAACAAATTGTCGCATACATCCGCTACCACGATACGATGAACGAGCGCGAACTACGGGAACGCGCATGGGAACTGGAGCAGGTCTACCACCCGCCATTTATCTACAAAATGAGGCGGAAAATCCGAAATATGTTCGTCGCCCTCAGAGAAGCCTCAGCCAATGCTATCCGTATGGTGCTGCAAAGCGTCAAGGGCAGCATCGGTGGACGATTTGAAGAGTATAATAGGGTATACCAACAAACAATCGACGGGAAAAAAGGTGAAACAGATATAACAGGCATTGATAGGTTAGACGATTCTGCCGAGCACTTGCAGGAACAGGAGACCTATGAGCGTCTCATTGAACGCCTCGTCGGCACCCGGATCAAAGTCCGCACGGAGACTGGAGAATACACTGCTATCCTCAAAGACTACAATAACAAGCATATTGCATTAATGGATGTCAAAGATGGAGACAACAATGGTTACAGAGATCATTGGAACTATAAACTCGAATATAAGCACGATATTAATGCGCTGAACCGCCGCGATGACCGTGGCTTGCGCTGTCGCGCCGAAGGCAACGACGAAAACGGATATTTTCTCGTTT
>CAZQIP010000196.1:0-8325 GCA_964593655.1 uncultured bacterium
CCCCGATGATTGTGATATTAAAGCGGGTGGTGTCGCTGCTTTGTATGGACAACAGGGACACCGTGTTAAGTTTGTCTCCGTTACAAACGGTGATGCTGGACACCATGAAATGGGTGGCGGTCCTTTAGCGCAGCGACGCTACGCCGAAGCACAAGCCGCTGCTGAAGTTATCGGAAACCTTGAATACGAACTGCTTGATAATCACGACGGTGAATTGATGCCGACGTTGGAAAACCGTTACCAGATTATCCGCGCTATTCGCGAATTCCGTCCAGATTTGATTATGACGCACCGCCCTAACGATTACCATCCAGATCATCGGTATACGTCAACGTTGGTACAAGATGCAGCGTATATGGTTACGGTTCCGAATATCTGTGCGCTCACGCCACATCTGGAGAAAAATCCTGTTATTGTCTATTTGAGTGACGGTTTCTTGAAGCCCTACCCGTTCACGCCAGATGTGGTTGTCGGTATCGACGCTATTATTGAACAAAAGATTGACATGCTTCACTGCCACGTATCGCAGTTCTATGAATGGCTTCCTTACAATAGTGGCACATTAGACGCTGTTCCGACTGATGGTTCGGCACGGCGCGCATGGCTCAGTGAACGGCTCTTAAATCGTTTTCGTGCGACGGCAGAAAAGTATCGCGATTTGCTCATAGCCCTCTATGGCGAAGAAGTAGGCACACAAATCGAGTATGCCGAAGCGTTTGAAGGATGCGAATACGGGGCATCACTGACAGCAGAAAATATACCGACACTCTTTCCATTTTTCCCATAAGGAGTTTTGTCTTACATCCATGCCAACAGAACAAGCCAGTGCCAAGACGCTTATGTATATTGTCTGCGTTATTGGTCTCATCTTTGCGATTGTTATGGTTATCCTCTTCTTCAACGCTGCGCCTGCGCGTTCTAATATTGAGGTGCATCGCGGCTCAGAGGCAGCGGTTGAGTGTCTGAAATGTCATTTAAGAGGCGATGAAAAATCCCCGACGATGCCGCATCTGAATCTCGGTAGGTGTAACCTCTGCCACGGACTATCGAAGGAGACGCAACAAGAGTAAATAATTGGGTGCGGTTTCAAATGATGCCTATCTTGGTTTGAGATCGGAGTTTCGCCTTAATTCCAACCCAAGTGATATTGTCTTCTGCTTCGCTTATGACCTGAAAAGATTCAAATCGATTCGCCTCTAAAACCGATTGAACTTGTGCGAGTTCAGTCTCCAGAATCCCAGAAAAAATGACGATTCCTGCGGGATGTAGTCTCGGTGCGCAATCCGGAATGATAGGAAGGATCGCTTTTGTTAAGATATTGCCGATGATGAGATGGTATTTACTGTCTATACCTTTGAATCCATCGCCCTGAGATAAACACACCTGTTGTGTCACAGTATTTGTCTGGAAATTCGCTGCTGCGACAGGGATTGCTGTCGGATCGATTTCAATTGCGTCAACGCGTTTCGCCCCTAACTTGATAGCGGCAATTGTTAAGATACCGGACCCCGTTCCTATGTCGGCAATGTGGTGGAAGGGTTCGACAGTGTGTTCTAACAATTGGAGTGAGAGTCGGGTGGTAGGGTGGTATCCCGTGCCGAACGCCATGCCTGGGTCAATTTGGATTAAAACGTCTGTTTCGTTGTGAAGGGCATCGTGCCACGAGGGTACGATGAAAATCCGTTCTCCGACACGTTGCGGTGGAAAGGCTGCTTTCCAGGCTTCCGCCCATTTCTCAGATTTGATGTGTTTTAAGTCAATCGTAGCTGGGTCAGTCTGAATCTCCCAGGTTGGAAGTTCCGCGAGAAAGTTTCGGAGCTTTTGCATGCGTGCGCCGACTCTATCATCTAATGGATAGTAGGCAATGAGCTGTACGTTCTGAGTATCGCCTTCCTTGAATTCAACACCGGTTGCCCTCATCTCAAAGAGACAGTTCGCGACAGCCTCGGCGGCATCGTATGAGGTAGTTACCGTAATTTTTGCCCAATCCATTTTCACGTCCAGACGCGCATGCGCTGATAGGAATTGAACTATTCTCTCTTAGGATTCTTCGTCGTCATGCCTGCCGAGCAATTTGTCCCAAAAGCCGTGTTCATGGTGGTAAGATTCACCACGCAGTTTCGCGAATTCCTCTAACTTCCTTCGCTGTTCCTCATTAAGCTGTTTTGGGGTCTCAATTTCGACTTCAACAACCAAGTCGCCTGAATAAGAGCGTCTGTAATGGGGTACCCCTTTGTTCGGGATCCGCAGTCGTGCCCCGTATTGTGTACCGGGTGGGATATCGAGTTCTTCGCGCCCATCAACGCCTTGAACTTCGATTTTTCCACCGAGTGCGGCTTGGACGAACGAAATTTTGGCGGCTGTAATGAGATCGTTTTGGTCGCGTTCAAAACGATCATGCGGTGCCACATTGATAACAACAAATAGGTCGCCTGGAGGTGCGCCGTTGGTCCCCGCCTCCCCTTCACCGGTTAATCGGTATTTAAAACCGGTATCAACGCCTTTATCAACATTAAACTTAATCTCCTGTGTATTTCGGACAAGGCCTTTTCCGGCACAGGGTGGACAGGGTTCTTGAATGATTTCACCTTCGCCGCGGCATTGCGGGCAGGTACGGGACATTGTAAAGAAGCCTTGGGATTGGCTGACTTGACCTCTGCCGTAGCATTGCGGACACGTTATCACTCGCGTCCCTTTCTTTGCGCCGCTGCCACTGCATTCGGGGCAGGTTTCAATGCGTGGCACCTGAATTGTGGTCTCTTTGCCGTGGATAATATCTTCGAGTGTTACTTCAAGGTTGTATTGTAAGCTGCGTCCGCGTTGCGGGCCACGTTGTCTGCCGCCGAGTCCGCCGAAGATGTCGCCAAAGACATCGCTGAAAATATCGTCTAAATTCACACCGAACCCACCAAAATCGCTGCCCATGCCCTCGAGTCCGGCATGACCGAATCTATCGTACTGCTGCCGTTTCTGAGTGTCACGCAGGACTTCATAAGCCTCCGTGGCTTCCTTAAATTTATCTTCGGCTTCTTTATCGTCAGGGTTTTTATCTGGATGAAATTGGATAGCAAGTTTGCGATAAGCCTTTTTTATCTGGTCATCGTCGGCATCGCGATTAACATCCAAGACCTCATAGTAGTCGCGTTTTTGCATTATATACTCCCTTTTTTGTCGCTATTCAGCAGCATCAATTTCCTCCGTACCATCTGCGGTATCATTTGATGTTTCTTCTTTCGCCGGTCCCTGTGAAACGACTACTTGCGAGGCGCGTAGTACACGGGTATGTAACATATAACCACACCGGAATTCTTCAATTACTTTTCCCTCCGACACGTCATCTGATGGGGTAACAAGGAGTGCCTCATGCAGATTTGGATCAAATGTTTCACCAACAGCTACGATTGGCACCAATCCGTGGGTTTTGAGCGCATCCAATAACTGTTTGTGAACCAGTTGTACACCCTCATTAAAGGTAGTGAACGCTGGAGTGCTTTCTTCAACTTTCTCAGTCACACTTTTAATAGCGGCTTCCAAACTATCCAACACCGGTACCATCCCCTCAAGTATCCCTTCGTTAGCGAATTTGAGTTGCCGCTGATAATCCGTTTGTAAGCGTTTTTTGGTGTTCTCAGCTTCCGCGGCTGTACGTAGCAGGCGATCGCGTTCGGCTTTATATTCTTCATGAACTGCTTGCACGGCAGTCTCTACCTCTTTATCAATTTCTGCCTGCAATAGTTCTTCACGTTCTGTTTCGTATTGATCACGCACGCGTTGGACAATCGCCTCTACCTCATCCTTAACCTGCGCTGTAAGGTTGGTAGCGGTTTCTTCTACGGGAGAAATACGTTCTTCGATTTCTTGTTTGACTTCTGATTTGATAGTATCAAGAGCCACCTCTGCGATTTCGCGCATGCGCGTGACAAGTGTTTTTTCTTTACCGTCTTTATTATCGGCGGAATCGTTATCTGAAGGTTCTTCTACTTCTGCTTCTATATTTATTTTTTTAACTTCAGCCATTATGAAGTCCTTTTATTTTTAAATGCGTGTTTGAAAAGCACGCGTAAAACTATATTCTACCCGTGAACAGCGTTAGCGAAATTTTTCATTAATTCAAAGGATCCATTTTTTTCGAGCACATTGCCTGTGACGATAAAATCGGCCCCTGCTTTCACTTTTTCTGCAGCGATTTTCGGTGTACGAATGCCGCCGCCCACGATTAATGGAATGCTGATTTGGTTTTTCACAGCGGAGATCATCTCGTCTGGAACAGGATGCGCTGCCCCGCTTCCAGCCTCTAAATATACCATCTGCATGCCGAGGTATTCTGCGGCCAAAGCGTGTGGTCCCGCGATATCCGGCTTATCACGTGGAATAGGTGCCGTCCCGCTCATAAATTCGACAGCGGTTCTATTGCCACCCTCAATAAGCATATAACCGGTTGGGATAGGTTTAAGGGCATAGCGCTGTATCCACGGAGCTGCCTTAACTTGTTCGCCAATGAGATAGTTCGGGTTGCGTCCACTAATCAGACTGATATAGAGAATAGCGTCTGCGTATGGCGTCAGATGCCTTGAATCACCGGGGAAAAGCACGATAGGAAGTTCCGTCTCTTGCTTGAGTGCCTTCGCAATAGGATGCAGATCGTTTGTTAGAAAGCTGCCGCCTAACAAAATAGCATCTGCGCCAGCCTGCTCGATCTCCACTGCGAGTTTGACACATTTATTGGCTTCGCACTGCTCCGGATCGATTAAAACAAAATAACCAGCGTTATGCTTTTTCAGCACCTCATTAAAGTAGTCGAGAACCGAATTTGATCTCAAATGCGATGTATCCTTTTCATCTAATCGTTAAATTTTGGCTTGCAAACTGGCATTTTTCTTTATGGGTTTGCGCGCCGCCTACTCTTTTAGAATTGTACCATATTTTTGGCGATTTGTCAAATGCGACACTGTCGCGCCACCTCATAGAGAAGCACACCTGCTGCGACTCCTACGTTGAGGGATGATTGTCCAGCAGCCATCGGAATACGGACGAGTTCTGTACAGGCCGCTCGCGTTTCAGGAGATAACCCCATATTTTCATTACCAACAACAACAGCGGTAGGCGGTGAGAGTTTCGTGGCGTATAACTCTTTTTCTGCCCTGGATGTTCCGCCGAATACACGCCAACCTGATAGACGTAGTGTTTCAATCGCGGCACCGATATCTGTTGCGTAGTACAAGGGTAAACGTCCAACCGCGCCTCGTGACGCACGTACACAGTTTTTATGAAACGGACTCGCGCCTATACGACTCAGCAGGACGGCAGAGACTCCGACTGCATCTGCTGTCCGCAATGTCATACCTAAATTGTCTGGGTTTGCGATGTTCTCAGCGATGAGTATTGTACATCCCGGACTAAAGTGAAAATTGGGTTGACCTGATTCTGCTGAAAAGTGGCGATAGTTAAAGTATACCGATGCCATAACTGATGGTACCGGACGGGTTGTAGTGACTGAACCCATCACACCATCGTTAACTTGGTAACAGGAAATATTATCGGTAGATGCTCGTTTTAAGAGACTTTGCCCTTCCGATGTTTCAAATAGGGCAGTGGTATAAAGGATTCTCTCAATAGGGAGTCCGTCTTTAAGCGCCCGTTCTACCATCAGATCCCCTTCGACAACAAATTGCGAATATTCAAGTTTGCCCTTTAAGGTGGCTAATTTACGCATATCTGCGGCAACTGCATCTCTGCGTTTAGAAATAGTTCGCTGCTCTACTACAGCACTACTCCCGCGTTTAATACCGCGATAAAATCTTCCATCATTGGTATGAACAAATTCACCATCTAAGACATCGTGTATTCCGTTGTCCATCCACTTTTCTGTGAGGTGGAACATTCCGGAGCGTTGCCTTGGAAAAGCCAAGAGCAGTTCTCGTAGACTTCGTTCGGTTATGGCAGTCAGATAGACTTGATAATCAGTATCAAAGGTATCGCCTGGTGTCATGAGTAAGACGCCATCGACCTTCTGCCAACCTGCGGTAAGCACCTGATAATTTTGGTGCCATTTCCCTGTCTTAGAAAAGGTGTGGTATGCCTGTTTAAAGCGCGAGACGACCGTAGCATCCGAATTTTCTCTTTCTAAGAAAGCGATGACTTTATCGTAGTTTATCATAGAAAGGTTCCGAGATAGATTGCACCGAGTCCGACAAATATATCCCACTTCATCCAGCGTTGGATGACGGCACAGCTTTCTTTGGAAGCATCACGTAACAGGCGGATTGCACATCCGATAAGGACCAAATCGACACCGAGTACAACTACTAACAGATAATGCCATGAATACCCTCGAAATAGGTAGGGGATAGGACTGAATAGAATAACCAACCCCATGAAACCGATAGCTATCTTTACAGCGAGTTGTGGGTTGAGAATCGCGAGTGTTTTCACACTGTTTTTCAAGTCGCCTTCTGTATCTTCAAGGTCTTTGATAATTTCCCGCGCCGTTGTGAACAGGCAGGCAAAGATTGCTGGCATCAGTGTGCCTTGCACCGAATCTATCGCGACGCCGCCCGAGATAAAGGTTAAACCGGTTAGACTGCTGACGACTAAATTACCGACAAATGGTATACGTTTCAGCCAGAGTGCGTAACTCGCGAGTGCGACGAACACGAGAATTGCAATCGCTGTTGCGTTTGTATTAATAAGTGTTCCTAAATAGATACCGATAACAACAAGGATCATTGCAAAAATGAGGGCATGTATGCGCCGAATGCGTCCAGAAGGTATCGGTCGTCGTGGACGATTAATTTGGTCAATGTTATAATCGCAATAATCGTTTATGGCGTTCCCAGCAGAAAGCATAATGAATGCAGCGATAGAAACCAACCAAAGCCGAATGTCAACAAGATTTTCGATGGTGCCTTGGCTGGCGAACATCCCACCGAGCCATGCGGAGATAAAAGCGATAATTCCGTTAAGAGGGCGCGCCAGTTCAAGATACGCGAACAGCGTTTTCATTTCCGAGATTTTTTACTCCGAATCTATTATGGTAAATTTGAGAATTAATTGGACACTTTGTCAAGGTTGGGAAACTTCTTAATTTTAGGCGGTAGGGATGAACGGCGCGGGCCAATCCAAGTGGGCCTAACAGCAGCATGAGGGTAAGGTACGCGGCATATTTCTGAAAAACGATCAGGTTCAACAGATCGGAAATGCTGCTATGATTCATCCTCTAACTCTTGAAGCTTTGCTTCGAGTTCTTCTACCCGTTTCTGTAGTTTTGCGAATTCAGGGAGCAGTTCTGGCAGTTTTCGGGTTGCGGCGTGAATTCGTAATTCCTGCTTATGCGGGCGCGCTGGAAATCCAGAGAGATGACTTCCAGCAGGCATATCTTTTGTAACCGCGGATTTTGCGTAAACGACGCTGTCATCACCAAGCGTCAGATGTCCTGCAGCCCCGCCGTGCCCTGCGATATTGACTCGATCGCCGAGCGTGGTACTCCCAGCGATGCCAACTTGTGCGGCGAGACAGCAATCTTCGCCGATCACAACGTTGTGTGCGATTTGGACGAGATTATCCAACTTTGTGCCACGTTTGATGAGTGTTTCCGAAAGCGTCGCCCTATCAATAGTCGTATTAGCCCCAATTTCAACATCATCTTCAATAACGACAGTACCAATCTGCGGAATTTTGTGGTGTCGGTTGCTGACCGGTGCGAATCCGAAACCGTCACTTCCAATAACAGCCCCACAGTGGATAATTACTCGGTCTCCAATGGTGACTTCCTCTCGGATATTAACGTGTGGATAGATAAGTCCATCAGCCCCGATTTTAGAGCCTTCACCGATATAGACGAAAGGTTGAATGACGGTGTCATTGCCAATCTCAACATTGTCAGCGATGTAAGTAAACGCTTGAATCGAGACGCGCTCCCCGAGTGTGACGTTCTTACCTAAAATTGCGGTTTCATCAATCCCTGGAAATGCGCGATGGTTTTTGTCCCATGAGAACATCTCCAAAACTTTAACGAAAGCCCAGTAAGGATTATCAACGCGAATCGTCGGTTTTCCATTGCCAGAAACCCCGCGCCCAATAATGATAGCAGCGGCTTGGGTTGTTGCTATAGCGGCGAGATACTTCGGATTGGCAACAAAGGTAATCTGCGTTGGGAGAGCCTCGTTGATTCCAGAAACTCCTGTAATTTCAATCTCACCATCGCCAGAAAGATCTCCATTGAGGTGTTCACAAATTTCTTTGAGTTTCATAGGTGCCTACTTTAATCCTTTCTCCGTGGCTTTGATTCGTTTTACATTCATACGACGGAGTGGAGGCTATGCGTGT
>CAZQIP010000197.1:0-2918 GCA_964593655.1 uncultured bacterium
GTTATTATACCATACACAGAATTTAGATAGCAAACGGTATGAAGTTGGGTTTCACTGCGTTCTTGATTACATAGGACGACAGGCTGGATGCGAGAGATATTTGGAGAACACATCAATCTTCTGAGTTCCGTTCAACCCAACCTACGGTCCTGGTTTGTCTCCTTCAAGTCGTTTATAGCACCCGGAGTGTGCCCACTACTTTAATGTGGGATACCCAATTGGTGCATCCGACGGTGAATCGCCTCCCGTGCCTCTTGGAACGGACGTGAAAGGAACTCCAAATGATCATCCTCGCCGTGATGGTGTGTGACAGTGCCGTGTTCATGATGGCGCGCCGTCTGCTGAATATAGGATAACCCGCCCTCAATCAAGGTCAGCATATAGTTTGCCGTTTCCGGATCGAACATCCACCACTCGCCGCCGACAGCGATATAGACCGGGGAGGTATGCGCAATGATACCGCGTCCCCAGCCGTCGTAGTGCGGAACTGCTTGTGCATAATTAGGTCCACCACATCGCGCCGCAATCCACGAGTGTTTGTCCACTTTCAGATTGGCTTTCAGATGCAAATGCGCCGATCCATCTTTGTCCTCAGTGGAAGCGACAACCTGTCCCGCCTGAATAATTTGTAAGGTATGGATAGGGAAGATAGAATCGGCAGAAGCTTCAACCTCAACCGTGCCACCGTTACCGGGTAGGTTGATTGTGCTACCAATGGGCTGTCCATCGACAGTCAGACGGATCATGGGACCGCCGCTGAGGAACGTGTTTCCGGCACTCATGTATTTGCACCAGTTATCGTAATTGAATTCCTCGTTGTCAGGGATGTGAACGTAGGTGCGATAGACACCTACTGGGACATCGCTACTCATTTTATCCGTCCCACCGACGAGTGGCAATTTATAGCCGCAGTTGAGATAACGATAGTACTCAAGGTGCCCATACATGGCATTGGTGAGATACTCAACAGCGTCAACGCGTCCGGTGGCGATGAGCGTTGCTGGTTCGCAATTCGGATTTGGAATGTGAGGTAAAACAACAGTGCCACCCTGCGCGTGACATGCATCCGCCCAATGTGAAAGCGTGACTTCCATATTCCCACCGAGTTCCGCTTCCCCAGGACCATCTGAACACCACGGCGCGACCTGCTCCTTTAAGCCGAGCAGTGTGAGATGCCCAAGAACGTGCTGACGGTTCTCCTGCGTCGCGTAGACGATGCTCCGGCCATCGGCAGAGGTGGTGGGTCTTCCGATAAATTCCTCTGTGTTCGTGAAGAGGTGTCCCCACTGTGAGAGGAGGAGGTTCACAACGCCGAGGTCTTCGCCTTGCGCTTCGGTATGCGCGCCCTGCGTAGAGAGGAAATGGACGTGTGTATCGCCACTGAAATAGCGTTCGGCGTTCATATTGCACCACCGCTTTAAGCGGAGTGTTAACTCACGTTGTCCGGGTTCTATGTTAACAGTCGTTCGCAAGGGCGTGTATTCAAAACCGCGAGCGACATCAACAATCACATCACCGCGAGGCAACCATCCCTGACAGGTACCATCAATATAGGCGTAGCTAATCTGTCCGAGTCGGACATCGCCACCGATATCAATGTGCCATGTGCCCATATTTGAGTTGACGTGGGCATGGTGCCCGTGCGGTGCGTACGGGACACCGTGTGGCGAACGGAAGTGAATACGGCACGGCACGGGTTTGTTTGTATCGTCATCAATTACGGTGGTATACACCCAGTTTCTACCAGAGTCAATGACTTCTACCTTGACCCGTTCATTGGGTTGAACGCTCCCCTTTTCTTGCACTTCTCCCCACTTGACAGTGCCAAGCGTTTCGCCTTGGTTCTTGACTTCAACAGTTGCGGAAGGTGTAGCAGACACCTCAACATACGCAGGACTGCTTTTGTTGTTTTGGGATTCACCCCACCCCTTGAAATCGTCGTTGATAAACGCATCGGGTGAGTTTTCGGGTAGTGGATACGGATAGGTCGCAACGCCACGGTCAATATTGACTTCCATATCAAAAGGTTTGTCGGCATCCTCAGATTGCGGCAGTGTGATTTTGACTTCGCTGCGTGGACGCCGCGGTATCGGGTCTTCGTCAAGAGAACCGAGCGTGATTGCGGCAATAATAAAACGCCGTTCCTGCGGCTGAATTTCGATTGCTGCGACTTCAACGTCAGGTCTCGGATTTTTCCACACCCACAAATAGTAATCACGTGGTGTCCCTTGGCTCACCTCTGTTTGCCGGTTGCCCGCGCTCCCCCAAGGTCCCTCGTGCCGCGATGCCAAACTTTCCTTCCGGTCAGGTATCGCAAGGAAGGTTTGTTGTCCCCATCCTTGTGGCACACTGCCAATCTCAAAGCGTTCGCGAATCGGGACGTTAACTGTTTCACCATCGGTATAACGGAAAACATAATTGGCAATGAGTCTGCCGATCGGTTCACCTTCAGGGATGCGTGACTCAAGCAGCCGATGCACAAAAATCACCCGCTTCGGATTCGCACTGATCGGAATTTGAATGGGGTCGGTGTTAACGTTTTCGCCAAAGCCTAAGAAACAGGTTTCACCTTCAGCGATGTCGAAAGGCAGCCCGTGAAACGTCTGTGGACCGATGCTCGGCGTTGCGTTCTCGCCGATAATATCTGTACTTACATTACATAAGTCGGTAAGAGAGATAGGTTGATAGTCTGGCATGGTTTTCCTCAATTTCGGGTTAAAGTGTTTCTTCAAGTACACCGCAGAATTGCCCTACTACGAACAGGTATTCGTCAAGAGATAAGTGTCTACATAATTCTAAGTTTTACCATAGCAAGTTGCCACTTATTTATAGCCATAGCACTCCTACGGAGTGCGGTCGATTGAATATGCTCTTTCTATTCTCACTGCGAAGCAATACCACCCCTACGGGGTGAGGAA